>NZ_JUEI01000098.1:0-38187 GCF_000802655.2 Paenibacillus sp. IHB B 3415
GGGGAGGCCGCCGCGGGGCCTGTCCCTGCGCCGGATCTGGCGCAGGGTTCAGCGGGCGCGGCTACAGCGCCGCCTACCCTCCGTCCTGCCGCCACCGTGCCGCCTGCCCTCAGCCCCGCCGCCGCCGGGCATCAGCCCGTTTCCGCCACCGTCCAAGCCCAGCTCCTGCGCTCCTGGACCGCAGCTATGCCGCTCCGCAGTCTTGCGGAGCTGGCGGTGACGGGCCACGAGCTGGCCGGGGTGCTGCAGAAGCGGCCCGGGCCATGGCTTGGCGTGCTGCTGAACAAGCTGCTGCTGGCAGCCGCAGCGGGCGGCATTGCAAATGACAAACAATTATTGCTGCAGGAAGCACAAAGGATGGATAGTGATGAAGAGTGATGATACGCTGCCGCCCGGCCATATGAAGCGGAAGGACTTCGTTTCAAGCTGGCCTGGCGAAATCGTACGGATGGATTCGGTGGCGTCTACACAAGAGGAAGCCAAGAAGCTGGCCGAGAACGGCGCCCCTGAGGGCACCGCGATTATGGCCGAGGAGCAGACCGGCGGCCGGGGCAGAATGGGCCGCAAGTGGCATTCCCCGCGCGGCAAGGGAATCTGGATGAGCCTGGTGCTGCGTCCGAATCTCCCGCTGTCCCTGACCCCGCAGCTGACTCTGCTGGCAGGTGTAGCTGTCTGCACAGCGATCCGTGAGGTTACCGGTGTTCCTGCCGGCATCAAGTGGCCAAATGATCTGCTGGCCGGCGGACGCAAAATTTGCGGCATTCTGCTTGAATCCTCCCTTAGGGAAGGTGGTCTTCATTACTGTATCGCCGGAATCGGCATTGCCGTTAATCTGACCCGTGAAGATTACCCGGCTGAACTGCAGGAGGTGGGAACCTCCCTGCTGATTGAAGGGGGCGGCATTCCCGTTGACCGTACCAGGCTTGCGGAAGCGGTACTGGCTGAGCTTGAATATCTGTATCTTCAATACATAGAGCAGGGCTTCCAGCCTATTCGGGAGCTCTGGGAGTCGATGTCGGTTACGCTGGGCCGCCAGGTGTGTGTAAATACGCCGCAAGGCCGCAGCGAAGCCACTGCAGTAGGTCTGGATGACAACGGAGGACTGCGGCTGCGCAATAGCGCTGGTGAGATTACAAGCGTGCTGTCAGGGGAAATCGAAATGATCTGAGCGTCAAGACATGCCGCCTTATGTCATATTTTTAGGTGTAATTGTCTGCAGATTTTGTTATAATAGCTTCAGAGGCGGCATCGCTATGGCGAGCTGTACTTAAGCAACTGAACTTTTATAGAGTTGTTTTACCGGATTTACCTTCATAACTGTATGTAACGGTTACGTTGGATTCTGCTCTGAGCCGTAAGGACCGAGACAGAAGGGACGATCGCGAGTGACTCTTTTTTGCCCTTCGGACCTTTTTAGCGGACCATGCTAAAAGGTTTTTTTGTTTGCGCGGTAACGCGTATTTTATGGAAAAGGGGAATGAGAGCTAATGGCAGAGAAACATCCGCTGAATATTATCAAAATGAAAAAAATGAAAACGGAAGGTGTGCCGCTGAGCATGCTGACCGCTTATGACTATCCCTCAGCCCTGCTCGCCGAGGAGGCAGGCGTCGACCTGATTCTGGTAGGCGACTCGCTCGGGAATGTCGTGCTTGGTTACGATACCACCCTGCCGGTTACCATAGACGATATGGTCTACCATACCCGTTCGGTGAAGCGCGGGGCGCAGAACACATTTATTATCGCGGATATGCCTTTTATGACCTATCACGGAAGTGTGGATGAGACCTTGCGCGGGGTGCGCAGGCTGATGCAGGAAGGCCAGGCCCATGCAGTCAAAATGGAAGGCGGCCTTGAAATCTGCAATGCGGTATCCGCTGTAGTTGCCGCCGGAGTGCCTGTTCTCGGACATATCGGCTTGACTCCGCAATCGGTGAATATGATCGGCGGCTACCGGATTCAGGGCAAGGATGCCAAGGATGCACAGCGGCTGATCGATGAAGCGAAGGCGCTTGAAGCTGCCGGAGCCTTCGGCATCGTGCTTGAACTGGTGACGGAAGAAGTGGCCGCAGCCATCTCCAAGGCAATCAGTATTCCGACCATCGGCATTGGCGCGGGCCGCTATTGTGACGGTCAGGTGCTGGTGTTCCATGATGTGCTGCGCTATGCCTCCCCTTACCGGGAGAAACGGTTTGTCAAAACCTATGCCGATGTCGGCAGTCTGATCCGTGAAGGCATCAGCAGCTATGTGCGGGAAGTGAAAGACCGCTCCTTCCCGGCGGAGGAACATGTGTTTAACGCGGATGAAACGGTACTGGAATCCCTATACGGCGGTGCCGGCAAAGGAGCGAAATAAGATGAGAGTAATCAGAACAATTGCACAGCTGCGTGAAGCGCTGGAATATATGCGTCAAGGCGGCCATGGGCCGGTCGGTTTTGTACCTACCATGGGTTATCTGCATGAAGGCCATGCCAGCCTGCTGCGCGCAGCAGGTGAGAAGAGCGGCACAGTGGTGATGAGTATATTTGTCAATCCGCTGCAGTTTGGTCCTAATGAGGATTATGCTTCCTATCCCCGCGATGAGCAGCGTGATCTGGCGCTTGCTGAACGTGAGGGTGCGGATATTGTGTTTATCCCTACTGTCGAGGAAATGTACCCTCAGCCGATCCGCACGGGAGTTTCGGTGTCTTCCCTTACAACACAGCTCTGCGGAGCTTCGCGTCCGGGCCATTTTGACGGAGTGACTACGGTGGTCAGCAAGCTGTTCAATATTGTACAGCCGGATTATGCCTTCTTCGGATTGAAGGATGCCCAGCAGGTAGCTGTTCTCCGCCGGATGGTGGCGGACCTGAATATGAATGTTGAAATTATCGCTTGCCCGATCGTGCGGGAAGAAGACGGACTGGCCCTCAGCTCACGCAATGTCTATCTGAGCGCTGAAGAGCGCAGACAGGCACTGGTGTTGTCCCGTTCCCTGCGCGAAGTCCGCCAGGCACTGGAAGACGGCAAGGTGAGAACGGTGGATGAGGCCCGGGGGCTGCTGGTTTCAGTTATTTCTGAATCCCCGCTTGCGGTTATTGATTACGCAGAAATACTGACTTTCCCGGATCTTGAGAGCCTGGAAGGCGGCAGTAAGCTGAGTGCAGCCGGCGGAGAGGTCATTATGGCACTTGCCGTGAAATTCGGCAGAACCCGCCTGATCGACAATAATGTATTTATTCCTAAGGAGGCTCACGCTCTTGTTTAGACATATGATGAAGTCCAAAATTCACCGGGCCACCGTTACGGAAGCCAATTTGAATTATGTCGGCAGCATTACCATTGATGAGAATCTGATGGAAGCCGCGGATTTGCTGGAGAACGAGAAGGTGCAGATCGTGGATAACAATAACGGCTCCAGGCTGGAAACCTACGTGATCCCCGGTCCGCGCGGCAGCGGCGTTATTTGTCTGAACGGTGCAGCCGCACGCCTCGTGCAGCCGGGGGATACCGTTATCATCATTTCCTACGCGATGCTGTCATCCGAAGAACTGGCGGACCATAAGCCGACTGTTGTATTTGTAGATGCCGACAATCAGCCGGTGAAGCTGGCGGATCATGAGATTCACGCGACGATTGCCTAAATCACGCTGTTTGAGCCATGTAATCAATGGCAGGGATGAAGACACCCCTACTTGTGAAAAATGAAGTCAGGCAAGCTTAAGCTGAATTCATTATCAGTAAGGGTGGGATGTCCGGTGTTTCAACATTTATTTGCTGAGATGAACAAGATGCTGCAGGAGATCAGTGCTGACTATCCTACTGCGGAGGGTGCCCGCCGCAACGACCTTTTATCCAAATATAATATGCTCCACAGGATCAGCGATGATGTAATGGATGAATGGCTGGCCTTTGCCGAGAAGCTTAGCCAGTTCCGCGATCAGGCAGATTTTCAGCCGCAGCCGGAGCAGGAAATACCTGAGGAGGAAGCGCCAGAGCTTGCTATGGATGCTTTTGTCAGGGGACAGGGTTATTATAAGCTGCTTATGTACCGCAAATGTATCGAACAGTTCAAGGAAGTCACTGCCCGGCACCCGGACAGTCTGGCTGCCCGGCTGTATCTGGCTATGGCTTATCTGCAGGAGGGTGAAGGGGAGACGGCATGGGGGCATCTGAATCATATGCTCGGCCTCATCCGTGAAACGAAGCTGAAGGCGATGATTTATAATGCGCTTGGCTGCATCAGAGCTTCTCAGGAACGTTTTAATGAAGCAAGTGAGCTGTTCAGTCTTTCTCTGCTGCATGATCCCGCTCTTCCTGAGCCGAACATTAACCTGGAGGTTTGCCGCAAGCGGGGCGGGAAGCTTCAGTTCGGACAACAGCTGGTCTCGCTTTTATAATTAATTTTCATCCGTTTAAGCGATGTGGGCCTGCTTCACCAGGGGTGTGCATCGCCTTTTTTCGTAACTTCTGTTATGCTGATAAAGAGTCTCAAGTGAAAGGGAATAGAACTTATAATGAAATTTGCCGTGCTTGATTTTGAAACTACGGGAACCCAATCTGTGGGAGAGATCATCCAGGTTGGCCTTGCCATTATAGAGGAAGACAGGTCCATCTCCCGGGTGTATGGTTCCTATGTCAAGCCCGGAGCACCCATTCCTCCTTTTATTACGGGCTTGACCGGAATTACAGACAGTGATGTGCAGGATGCGCCGGAACTTGATGAGATGATGATGGAACTGGTGCCGCTGCTCGATGATGTTGTGCTGGTTGGACATAATGTGGCGTTTGATTTTCATTTCTTGCAGAATGCGCTGGACCGCTGCGGTTATTTGCCGTTTCAGGGCCGGATTCTGGATACTATCGATTTTCTCAAAATATGCTTTCCCTCGCTGACTACCTATCAGCTTGGGTCCGTGAGCAGCCATTTTGGCCTTACGCATGAGCGTCCCCATCAAGCGGACAGTGATGCCCTCGCAACTGCTCTTGTGCTGCTGAAATGTCTGGAGGAGCTGGACAGCCTGCCTCTCCTGACCATCCAGCGGCTCAATGAGCTGTTCGCCGATGAAGACAGTGACCTGGCCTGGTATTTCGACGGTCTGCTGCGTGAGCGCGAAATGGAGACCTTCCAGCCGGAAGGAGACCTGACCTTCTACCGTCAGCTGGCCCTTGCTGTAGGCGACTGGGCAGAGCTGCCTCCGCCGCGGGAGGAAGGATCTGACAACCCGCTGCAGAATATTACCTTCGGGGAGTATATGGAAGAGGTAACCAAGCGCCTGAAGGATACCCTGCCGCAGTATGAGAGCCGTGAAGCCCAGGAACTGATGATCCAGGAGGTCATGACGGCGCTTGATCAGGATAAGCATCTGCTGATTGAAGCAGGAACCGGCACCGGCAAATCGCTGGGCTACCTGCTTCCGGCCATTTATCACAGTGTCCGCAGTAATCAGAAGGTCATGGTCAGCACTCATACGATCAACCTTCAGGATCAGCTGCGTGAGCGCGACATCCCTCTTTTGACGAGTGTTGTGCCCTTCCCGTTCAAGGCAGCGATCTTTAAGGGAAGAGGTCACTATTTGTGTCTCCGCAAGTTTGAACATAGAATTAATAAAAGGGACTTCACAAGTCCCAGGGAAGAAGCGCTTACGGCCGCGCAGATGATGGTCTGGCTGACCCAGACGGAGACCGGCGATGATGAAGAGCTGAACTTAAGCGGGCGCGGCGGTGATTTCTGGGAGACCGTAGCCAGTGATACCGACTCTTGTCTGGGACGCTCATGTCCGTGGTTCCGGAAATGTTATTATCACCGGGCCAAGCATGAAGCCGGGATTTCCGATGTGGTGGTGACTAACCACTCCAAGTTATTCGCAGATGTTAAGGCCGGGCATCAGCTGCTTCCGGCTTACGAGCATCTCATCATTGATGAGGCGCATCATCTGGAGGACATTGCCGGCAAACATCTCGGAATGCAGATGAAATATTTCACCGTGGCGCATACGCTCACCCGTCTGTACAAGGACAGCCGGAGCGGACAGCTGCCTGCCCTGCGCCAGACCCTGCAATCGTCCGGCAGTGAGCAGGCTTCGGAATGGAGCAGTGTTATCGACCGGATCTATCCGGATCTGCTTACCGTCAAGGAGTCCTGGGATACACTTAGCGACAAGCTCTTCGGCTTGCTGCCTGAACGCAGCGATGCCGGAGCCGGTGAAGCCGGCCAGCTTGTCGCACGCCTGCAGCCGGGCAAGAAGCCCAAAGAGTGGGAGGAGCTGGCTGCTCTGGAGAATACACTCCATCTCAGCTTGAGCGATATCATCCGCAAGGGTGATAAAATGCTTAGTGAGATGCGTGATACGGACAGCCAGTCCTCTTCGGACAGTCTTGTGACGGATATCGGCGGGTTGTTCAAGGACCTGGCCTCCATCCGGGAGCAGATCCGTTTCTTTATGGGACTGAACGACGAGAATATCGTCTACTGGCTGGAGGGGAGCGGCAATTACCGCGGCAAATCGCTGCAGATGTATGCCGTTCCGGTGGATGTGAGCACCCAGCTCAGGGAGCTGTTCTTCGACAAGAAGAAGAGTATCATCCTGACCTCGGCCACCTTGTCTGTGGATAAGTCATTCCAGTTCATGATAGATAATCTCGGTCTTGGTGAGGCTGCAGAGCAGGGCCGTCTGATGACAGCCCTGCTTCCGTCGCCGTTCAAATACCGTGAGCAGGCACTGCTTGTCATTCCCCGTGATTTCCCGAGTGTCAAGGGAAGCATTGGGGATGCCCGCTTTGTGGATACACTGGTCCATTCTCTGGCAGAAACTGCCGTGGCTACCCGCGGGCGGATGCTTGTGCTCTTCACCTCCTACAAGATGCTGCGCCAGGTCTATGATCCGCTGAAGGAGGCCCTGGCTTCGCAGGATATCGCGGTGCTTGGACAGGGCGTAGAAGGCGGCAGCCGGAGCAAGCTGATCCGGCGGTTCCAGGACAGTTCGGCGTCTGTCTTGCTGGGTACGAGCAGCTTCTGGGAAGGTGTAGATATTCCCGGGGAAGCTTTGACCTGTCTGGCCATTGTCAGACTTCCGTTCCAGCCGCCTAATCATCCGCTGGCTGAAGCGAAGTCGGAGCTGCTCCAGGCACAGAAGAAGAATCCGTTCATGAAGCTGTCCGTCCCGCAGGCCGTAATCCGCTTCAAGCAAGGCTTCGGGCGGCTGGTCCGCACCGCGCAGGACCGCGGAATCGTTATTGTATATGATACCAGGGTAATCGAATCTTATTATGGGAAGTATTTCCTGTATTCGCTGCCCGGTCCCAAGATGGAGCATATGCTGACGGATCAGATCGTTCCGCGGATTGCAGAATGGCTTGAAGATGGCGGGGTTTAATAATCCGTCGCCGGTTGATATTATGTATAAGTAATTATTGTTCTGAAGTCCCGCGCTCCACGGCTGCTGCCCACCGGGCAGTCCCGGAGCACGGTTCCTATAACCGGCTTATCACGAAGCATATGCTATCAAACTTTTAGGAGGAGAAAACATGAAATCGGATAAAATATCGGAGGCCGTCGTTCGCAGACTCCCAGTGTACCTGCGTTTCCTGAACGATCTCCAAAAACGTGAAATCTCAACAGTTTCTTCTCAGGAGCTGGGACAGAAGCTTGATCTCAACCCCGCCCAGATCCGCAAGGACCTGGCTTATTTTGGTGATTTCGGCAGAAAGGGCATTGGTTATGATGTCTCTTATCTGATCGAGAAGATCCGACATATTCTTAAGCTGGACCAGCAGATTAATGTAGCTCTGGTAGGTGCAGGTAATCTCGGCCACGCCTTGTCGAATTACAATGCCTACTTGAAGGATACGATGAAGATTACAGCTGTATTTGATGCTTATGAGCCTAAGGTAGGCCAGCAGATCAACTCGCTGACTGTTCAGCCGATGAGTGAGCTGGGGGATACCATCCGTGCACAGGGCATCCGCATCGGGATTATTACCGTTCCGGACAGTGAAGCACAGAACGTTGCTGACATTCTGGTAGATTCGGGCATTGAGGCGATCCTGAATTTTGCCCCTGTAATTCTTAAGACTCCGGCTAATATCCGGATTCATGCCGCCGATTTCACTACGGATTTGCAGAGTCTGGCGTATTATTTGCATGACGGAAAGGACGAAGCTGAAGATGAGCAGCAATAAAACCATTATTAAAGACGGCCGTTTTCTGGTACCTGGCAGTGATAAGCCGGTGCTGAGCGGTTATATGACCATCGAAAATGATCTGATTACTTACATAGGTGAAGCGAAGCCTGTAATTGAAGAGGGCGCAGAGGTTATTGACGGCAGCCGTCTGCTGTTCATGCCCGGCCTGGTCAACACCCACGGCCATGCGGCGATGTCGCTGCTGCGCGGCTACGGCGATGATATGGTGCTGCAGGCTTGGCTGCAGGAAAAAATGTGGCCGATGGAAGAGAAATTCACCGGTGAAGATGTGTACTGGGGAACCTCTTTGTCTGTTCTTGAGATGCTGAAGGGCGGCACTACGACCTTCCTCGATATGTATGATCATATGGACCGGGTTGCTGAGGTTACAGAGCAGTCAGGCATCCGTGCAGTACTTATGCGCGGTGTTATTGGCCTGTGTCCGGAAGAGGTGCAGAATCACAAGCTGGCTGAGGCGATTGCTTTTGCCCGGAACTGGCATGGCAAGGCTGACGGCAGAATTACTGCGATGCTCTCGCCGCATGCGCCTTACACCTGTCCTCCGGAGTTTTTCATGAAGTTTGTCCAGGCGGCTCATGATCTTGATCTGCCGATGCACACGCATATGTCCGAAACGCGTCATGAAGTGGAGCAGAATGTGGCCGATTACGGCCTGCGTCCGGTCGCTCATCTGGAGAAGCTGGGAATGTTCACCCGGCCGTCCCTGATCGCCCACGGTGTTCATCTGAACGATGAAGAGATTGAGATTCTGGCCCGCCACAATGTTGGCGTATCCCATAATCCCGGCAGCAACCTGAAGCTGGCCAGCGGAGTAGCCCGTGTTCCTGAGCTGCTTAGAGCAGGAGTTAAGGTCTCCCTGGGTACGGACGGTGCGGCAAGCAACAACAACCTGGATATGTTCGAAGAAATGCGGCTGGCCGCGCTGATTCACAAAGGCGTAAGCGGTGATCCTACAGCAGTACCGGCTCCAGAGGCGCTGCTGATGGCGACCGAATATGGTGCACAGTCTATTTTCCTGAACCAGGTAGGCCGGCTTGCAGCAGGGATGAAGGCCGACTTCATCGCGATTGATATTGATCAGCCGCATTTGCTGCCGCATACCGATCTTTTGTCCCATGCGGTATATTCAGCCAGTGGCAAGGATGTGGAGCATGTCTGGGTGAACGGCAAACAGGTTGTGAAGCACGGACAATGCCTGACACTAGATGAAGAAGCCATCCGCCGCAAAGCGCAGGAAACGTTCGAGGGGCTGCTTAAACGGTAATACAGGTTATATGGAAAGGAAGCTGCATGTTGAAGAAGAGGAGAAAATGGCTTCCGTTGGGGATTTCCCTGGTTCTGCTCCTTCTGTTCGGACTAAGCCAGTTTTATGCCTACATTATGAAGGATCAGTGGAACGAGCGGAGTGAAGCCAAAGAGATTGCCAGAGCGCGGGACGGCTTAACTGAGGTATCCAAAGCACAGAAATCCGTCTGGGATGAAAATGCGATTTACTGGGTGCTTACCGGAAAAAATGATGCAGGAACCGAGCTGATGGTTTGGGTCCGCTTTACCAAGGAAGGCCAGCCAGCCGGAGGCGACAACGATTTATACGCGGAGGAGCTCAGCAAAGGGACTTCTGAGGCGCAAATCCGTGATATTATAGCTGCCCAGCTTCCGGGTATTACGATTAAGCGGCTGCTGCCGGGAGTGTATAACGGAGAATATGCCTGGCAGCTGTTCTACAAAAAGGACGGCAGGTTCTATTACAGCTTCTACCGCTTCACAGACGGCAGTGCCATCGGTGAAGGGTATAGCCTGCCTAACCGGTAAGCGGCAGCAGGCAGTATATTACAATTTAAGCGGGGGAAACAGAGTCACTGTTCTCCTGCTTTTTTGTTGAAATGAAAAGTTGATTTTAGGGGGAGAACGGCTAGAATTATTCTTGCGCTTGTGGCTCCGGGTTAACTATGGCTTAATTATAAATGTAAAGCTGACGGCTGGAGAGCCGGTTGAAGATCTGACAGTATCAATCCGTATATATGGAAATACATATGATTTGCAATACTGTAATACACAAAATCAGCAGCAGAAACGTTCGTGATTTGCATACAGGGGGATGAATAAAATGGAAGTTCTGGCTTATTTAGATCAAGCGGTGGAACTGTTCAAGGATGAGCTTGGGACCAATCTGTCGGGGATCTATTTGCATGGTTCGCTGGCTATGGGCTGCTTTCATCAGGATCGAAGTGATATTGATCTGCTGATTGTCGTACACGACAAGCTGCCTGTAGAGGTCAGCAGGAAATTGGCCACAAAAGTGATTGCTTATCACGACAGTCTGCCGAACCGGCGCGGGGTTGAGCTAACTATAGTACTGAAGAAATATTTGAAGAATTTTGTACATCCAACACCTTTTGAGTTTCATTTCTCGGACTTTCATCTGGACCGGTATAGAAATGATGAGCATTATCTGTGCGGGGGGTTTGAGGATGCCGATCTGGCGGCACATTTCGCGGTCGTATATCAGCGGGGGATTATCCTGTATGGTGAGCCTATACGGGAAGCATTTCTGCCGGTAGACCGGCAGTACTACCTGGATTCCATTCTTGGTGATATTGGAGATGCGCCGCAGAACATTATGAATCTGCCAGTCTATTACACACTGAATTTGTGCCGGGTGCTGTATTATTTGCAGGAAGGATATATATCCTCCAAAAAGGAAGGCGGGATATGGGGACTGCAGCATTTGCCGGCTAAATATCATGGATTGCTTAAGCAATGCCTGGATGAATATAGCGGAGGGATAAGCCGCGGCGGATATGATCAGGCGTTATTAATTGATTATGCAGAGTACATGGCCGGCGAAATCAGACAGCACCAAGCTAAAGTGTAAATTCAAACTAACAATGAGTGAAGCGGACTGAGAAGCCCTTATTTGTTCTAAAAAGCTTATTTTGGCATCGAAGCGGACTGAGATTCCGTTATCTTGTTCATTTAAGCCCGAAATGGGGTGTGATTGTTAATTAACGGAATCTGAGTCCGCTTGGCCCGCAAATCCGCCTGATCTGCACAATTAACGGAATCTGAGTCCGCGCCAGCTGCAGACGGTTTTTTTGAAGCGTCGACCTTAAAAAAGAGGCGAAACCGCTTCAGCTTTGGACCTGGAGGAATTAACGCTACTCCTATGTCCATATCATTTCAAAAGAGAGCGCCGCAGGCATTTATATGCCTACAGGGCGCTCTTTTTCATTATCCTTACCGGCAAAGCTAATTCTGTCCACATTTATTGCCGATAAGAAAGATAATCTACTGGATCATCCAGAAATTAGAATCAAAAATTTTAAATATATTCACACTTTTATGTAAAATCGTATATACACCTGTGATATACTACTACTTGTATCAAGACATGCTTAAGAGCATGTCAGTCTCGGAAGGGCGCTAGACACGCTAGTTTGGTCATTATTATAGATTTATGTTCGGTCATCTTTGAGAGGAGGACGTTTCTTGAAACTGCGTCTTATGCCTGTACTGCTAACGTCTCTGCTGTCCGCTGCATTGTTATTCGGTGGCTGGTATTCGTACCGCCAGTTCGCTGTGCAGGAGCCGCTGCAAAAACTTGTGTCATCCTATGAGGGAGTGAAGGATTCCCATATTAGTATTAAACGCAATGAGGTTACTTTGAAACTTGATTTGCAGCCGGGCACGAAATTACGTGAGCTCGTGCAGTATGTATCCAAAGAGGGCAGCTCAGCTATCAACGGCCGGACGCTCAAATTGGATGTCGAACAGAACTCCAGCGCTTTGCTGGATGAGTATTGGGATAAAGCCATGTTCTCTGTTGCAGAGGCGATGGAGAGCCGGAAGTATACATTAATCCCTGCCAAGCTGGATGGTCTGAAGATGGAAGACAGCAAGTACAGCGGGGTTACAGCAACAACGGAAATAGACGACAACAACGTGTATGTGAGCCTGAGCAACGGTACGGAGAGTAAGTTCATCATTCTGCCGCGTGCGGCGGCTACGATGGGAGTGTGGAACAATGCCTAAGTATTGGAAAGAGGTCCTGGCCGGATTTGTTCCGGTTATGCTGATTTTTATGGTTTTTGTTGGGATTAACATTTTCCCTGTAATTATAGCTTTCGGCATGGTCGCTGCCCTCCTGTTTATTGCCCACGCACGCGGCGGTCTGGCGGTAAATGCAGGTGCAGATAAGAAACGCAAGAAGAATGGGCCGTCCAAGCTGACTTTTGAGGAAATCGGCGGCCAGGACAACGCTAAGCAGGAACTGCGGGAAGCACTGGACTTTCTGATCCGGCATGAAGAAATCAGCAAATTCGGGATTCGCCCGCTGAAGGGGATTCTGCTGACAGGGCCTCCGGGAACCGGCAAGACGCTGATGGCCAAGGCTGCGGCACATTATACCGACTCTGTTTTTGTAGCTGCTTCAGGCAGTGAGTTCGTGGAAATGTATGTAGGTGTCGGTGCCGGACGTGTCCGTGATTTGTTCAAGGATGCTCGTACCCGTGCGCTTAAGGAGAATAAACAAAGTGCCATTATATTTATCGATGAGATTGATGTGATCGGCGGCAAGCGTGAAGGCGGGCAGCAGCGTGAATACGACCAGACGCTTAATCAGCTGCTGACCGAGATGGACGGGATCTATAACAATGAAACCCCGCGCATTCTGCTGGTAGCAGCAACGAACCGCAAGGAAATGCTGGATTCCGCACTGCTTCGTCCGGGCCGGTTCGACCGCCACATCCAGGTGGACATGCCCGACAAGAAAGGCCGCAAGTCGATTCTCGATCTGCATGCCAAGAACAAACCCCTGCATGAAACAGTAAGCTTGGATAAAATCGCCGAGGAAGCTTACGGCTTCTCGGGTGCTCAGCTGGAAAGCGTGATGAATGAAGCGGCGATTTACATGATGCGTGAGAATCTGACCCAGGTAGAGCAGCGTCATCTCTCGATGGCAATTGACAAAGTGATGATGGGTGAGAAGACCGACCGGGAAACGAATCATGAGGAGAAACAGCGGGTAGCGATTCATGAGCTGGGACATGCTATTATGGCTGAACTGCTGCGTCCGGGAAGCGTTAGCCAGGTTACCCTGACTCCGCGCGGACAGGCTCTCGGGTATGTAAGACATAATCCGCAGACCGAGCAGTATCTGTACACGAAGGATTATCTGGAGAATCAGATCATGATTGCCCTGGGCGGAGCAGCTGCCGAAGAGATGTATTACGGCGGACGCAGTACCGGTTCACGCGGAGACTTTGACCAGGCGCTGAGTATTGTCGAAACAATGATGAAATCAGGACTTACCTCCCTTGGGATTGCGAATCTGCAAATGGTAACCACTGAAGAGCTGATGAAAGAGAATAGTAAAATACTGGATGAGCTGATGGTCCGCACGAATGACCTGCTCAATAAGCAAAGAAATGTATTTGATTACTCTCTTGACATTTTAATGAAGGAAGAAGTTCTCTCCGGAGAGCAATTTCGTTGTCAATTTCGTGACAGTGTCCTTTTACCGGCATAATTCTTTATGCCGGTTATTTTTTTTTACTTTTCAGACATGCTAAGATATCATTATATGTCGGGCTACATATTTTTTTCGACAGACAAGGTACAATACAAAAGTATAGATACCTGAAAGGATGGAGACTTTTAAATGAATTTTAAAAAGATCGGTGTCATCGGCGGTGGCACAATGGGACAAGGGATTGCTGAAATGCTGGCAGCCAAGGGCCTGGATGTAATGCTGGTGGAGAAAACTGCAGACAGATTGAACTACTCCTACGAAATGATCGAGACCAGTCTCGACAAACAGCTGGAGAAATGGGCCATTACCCAAGCGGAGAAGAAACTGATTCTTAGCCGTATCCAAAAAGTGACACATTTTGCTGAACTGAGCTCCTGCGATATGGTCATTGAGACCATCGTTGAAGATCTGGAAGCGAAGCAGAAGGTATTCAATCAGCTCGATCAGGTGTGTCCGAGCCACATTATCCTTGCCAGCAACACGTCAACTTTAAGTTTGACTGAGCTTGCAAGCTCGACAATGTATCCGGAACGCGTAATCGGCATGCACTTCATACACCCTGTAGGGAAGGTAGATCTGGTTGAAATCGTGCGCGGACTGAAA
The DNA here is from genome assembly GCF_000802655.2 of Paenibacillus sp. IHB B 3415. Classification (NCBI taxonomy): domain Bacteria; kingdom Bacillati; phylum Bacillota; class Bacilli; order Caryophanales; family Paenibacillaceae; genus Paenibacillus; species Paenibacillus sp. IHB B 3415. Next base: position 14,317 of record NZ_JUEI01000098.1, read on the forward strand.
ACTTCCGACAGCACTTTTGAAGATACCAAAACCTTTGTTGATGAGATCGTTGAGAAAAAAGGCGTAATGATCTATGAATCCCCGGGATTTGTAACCTCACGCCTCATTTGCCTGTTCATTAACGAGGCTATGCATGTGCTGCAGGAAGGTGTCGCTTCTCCTGAAGATATTGATGATGCTATGCGCATTGGCTACCAGTTCCAGAACGGACCGCTTGAAATGGCAGACCGTTTCGGTCTGGATTCCGTTCTTGCTGCACTTGAGAACATGTTCCGTGAATACGGCGAACTCAAGTACCGTCCTTCCACGATTCTTAAGAAGATGGTACGTGCAGGTCAACTGGGTGCGAAATCGGGCGAAGGCTTCTTCAAGTATGACAAGGATGGTGACCGTGTATGAATATCTTAGTTATTAACTCCGGCAGTTCTTCATTGAAATACCAGCTGTACAATATGACAGATGAATCTGTACTTGCCAAAGGTCTGGTAGAACGTATCGGGATGGATTCCTCCATTCTGAACCACAAGCCAACCGGCAAACAGGAAGTAACTGAAGTAAGCGAAATTCTTGAACACAACACGGCAATCCGCAAAGTGCTTGCTTGTCTGACTGACAAGGAACATGGCGTAATTGCTTCCACCGACGAGATCAATGCCGTAGGGCACCGCGTAGTACACGGGGGAGAATTCTTCAAGGCTTCCGCACTTGTAGATGCAGATGCGAAGACGAAGATCCGCCAGCTGTTTGACCTTGCGCCGCTGCATAACCCGGCTGCTATGATGGGGATTACAGCGACTGAAATTAATATGCCAGGTGTGCCTCAGGTTGTTGTATTCGATACTGCCTTCCACCAGACGATGCCTGAGAAGGCTTATATGTATGCCATTCCGAGAGTGCTGTACAACAAATACAAAGTCCGCCGCTACGGCGCGCATGGTACCTCCCATGATTTCGTCAGCAAAGCTGCTGCAGATTATCTGGACCGTCCGCTGGGCGAACTGAAGATTATCACTTGCCACATCGGTAACGGAGCAAGCGTGACTGCAGTTGATGGCGGCGTGTCGGTGGATACTTCCATGGGTATGACTCCTCTGGAAGGCCTGATGATGGGTACACGCAGCGGTGACCTTGACCCGGCAATTGTTCCTTATGTGATGAACAAGGAAGAGCTGTCTGTCGGTGAAGTGAACTCCATGCTGAACAAGCACAGCGGACTGCTGGCTATTTCTGGCGTTAGCAGTGACATGCGTGATATTATTGACGGTGCGGAGAAAGGTGAGGCTAATTCTACGCTTGCTTTTGAAATGTACGAGTACCGTTTGCGTAAATACATCGGTTCTTACGCAGCTGCCATGAACGGCGTAGATGTAATCGTGTTTACTGCCGGTGTGGGCGAGAATGCTTCCCTGCTGCGTGAAAAAGTACTGAACAATCTTACGTTCCTCGGAATCGAACTGGATGCAGAAGCTAACAAGGTCCGCTCCGGCGATCCGCGCCGCATCTCTACGGCTGGTTCCAAGGTTCAGGTGCTTGTGGTTCCGACAAACGAAGAGCTTGTCATTGCACGTGATACTTACAGTATTGTGCAAGGAATTAACGGCTAAATTAGAGGAGAGATCTTAGGCATGGCTAACAAGAGTGTAATCAAGAATGTGAATGAGCATGTTGGAGAGAGTGTTGTTATCGGATGTTGGGTTAACAACAAGCGCTCCAGCGGTAAAATTCAGTTCCTGCAGCTTCGGGATGGTACAGGCTATATCCAGGGCGTTGTGGTGAAATCGGAAGTACCTGAGCAGGTCTGGGATGATGCCAAGAGCCTTACCCAGGAAAGCTCGCTGTATGTTACCGGAATTATCCGTGAAGAGCCCCGCAGCCAGTCAGGTTTTGAAATGACGGTTACAGGTATAGAGGTATTGCATCTTACTGAGAATTATCCGATTACGCCCAAGGAGCATGGTGTCGACTTCCTGATGGATCACCGTCATCTCTGGCTGCGTTCTTCCAAGCAGCGGGCAGTAATGGTGATCCGAGCGGAGATTATCCGTGCGGTTCAGCAGTTCTTCAATGAGAGTGGATTCACGAAGGTTGACCCGCCAATTCTGACTCCAACGTCAGCTGAAGGCACGACCAACCTGTTCCATACGAAGTATTTCGAAGAGGATGCGTACCTGACCCAGAGCGGACAGCTGTACATGGAAGCTGCTGCAATGGCTCTCGGACGCGTATATTCCTTCGGACCTACCTTCCGTGCTGAGAAATCCAAAACCCGCCGCCACTTAATCGAGTTCTGGATGATTGAACCGGAAATGGCGTTCACAGATCATGAAGAAAGCTTGCGTGTGCAGGAAGATTTCATCAGTTTTGTGGTGCAGTCCGTACTTACGAACTGCCGTGCCGAGCTGGAGGCGGTTGGCCGCGATGTCTCGAAGCTGGAGAACATCAAAGCGCCGTTCCCGCGTATTTCCTACGACGATGCAATCAAGTTCCTGAACGAAAAAGGCTATGAAATCGCCTGGGGCGATGATTTCGGTGCACCTCATGAAACGGCTATTGCCGAAATGAGCGACAAGCCGGTCTTTATTACCCACTATCCGGCTTCGTTCAAAGCCTTCTACATGAAGCCGCATCCTGAGCGTCCGGAAGTGGTGCTGTGCGCGGATATGATCGCTCCTGAAGGCTACGGTGAGATTATCGGCGGATCACAGCGTATCGACGATCCGGCGCTGCTGGAAGCCCGTTTCAAGGAACATAATCTTTCGATGGATACCTACAAATGGTACATGGATCTCCGCACTTACGGTTCCGTTCCTCACTCCGGCTTTGGTCTGGGGCTGGAGCGTACCGTAGCCTGGATTTGCGGTCTGGACCATGTGCGTGAAACGATTGCCTTCCCTCGTACGCTGTACCGTCTTTACCCGTAAGGATGGGCAAAGGGGGCTTAAGTATGGACGGAAAAGGATGGAATACCTGGGGCGAAGGCGTAGCCTTCGGCCTGGAGAACGGAATGGCCGTCATTCCTTATGCACTCTTGAAATATTACCGGAAGCTGAATCTGACTGGCAGTGAGGCAATGCTGCTGATTCATCTGCTCTCGTTCCGGCAAGTGGAGGGAATTGATTTCCCTTCACTCGAGGAGCTGCAGGCCGTAACTGGACGCAGCATCTCGGTTATTGCCGGAGAGCTGCAGAAGCTCATGAAGGAAGGATTCATCAGCATCGACGGAGATAACGACGAGCTGCGCGATATCCATTATGAGCGCTACAACTTCTCCGGACTGTATGGCAAGCTCGGTGCTTATCTGGCCGAAGTCTCGCAAGAGCATTCGGAGGAGAAGCGCAGCCGTGCTGAGAGTGAGCCGGGTTCCCGGGCTGCCGCCCATTATTCCGGGTCACCTGCTCCGGAGGGCGGTTATGGCCGGCCGGCCGCGCCGGGGGGCACGGAAGCCGAGGAGAGCCGCAGCCTGTTCAGTATTTTCGAGAAGGAATTCGGCCGTCCGCTGTCTCCGATGGAATGTGAGTCCATTTCCGGCTGGGTCGATGAGGACCGGTATCCCGAAGAGCTGATTCTGCTTGCACTGAAGGAATCTGTCTTCGCCGGGAAAGTTCATTTCCGCTATATTGACCGCATTCTGCTGGAATGGGCCCGCAACCGGGTGAAGAACGCCCAGGATGTCAAAGCCTATTCCCAGAAATTCCGCAGCGGCGGAAGATGAAATCATAACGTTACGATGCCTGTCATAGAATGAATTAAATTCAAGGGCACTGCTTTCCAGGGTACACCGGAGACAACCCCGCAGCTTACTGCGGGGTTGTCTTTTTTGTATATATATTGAGTTCAGAAAAGGAGTGGAGCGTATGACCGAATGTAAAGAATCCAGGCAGATTCTTACGAAGGGTTACGATGCCTGTCATAGAATGAATTAAATTCAAGGGCACTGCTTTCCAGGGTACACCGGAGACAACCCCGCAGCTTACTGCGGGGTTGTCTTTTTTGTATATATATTGAGTTCAGAAAAGGAGTGGAGCGTATGACCGAATGTAAAGAATCCAGGCAGATTCTTACGAAGGAAGAGCTGGTGGAACAATTAAGGGCTTGCGGGATCAAGGAAGGACAGAGCTTGATAGTACATGTATCCCTCAGCCGTCTGGGTTTCGTGATTGGCGGGGCGGAGACGTTAATTCGTGCGCTGCTGGAGCTTGTCGGTGTGAACGGCACCCTGATGATGCCTTCACAGACCTGGAAGAATCTCGATCCCCAGACCGGGGTGCACTGGGAAGAGCCTGCGGAGTGGTGGCCGCTTATCCGTAAATATTGGCCTGCGTACGACAAGGAGGTTACTCCGGCGATCGGGATGGGAGTAGTGGCTGAAATGTTCCGGAAATGGCCAGGAGCCACCAGGTCGGATCATCCGGCCCGTTCTTTTGCCGCGCTCGGCAAACATGCGGAGTATCTGGTAAAAGACCATGATCTGAGCAATATCTTTGGCGCCGGTTCACCCCTGGACAAATTGTATCAGCTGAACGGGCATATTCTTCTGATTGGCGTAGGCTACGACAAGAATACATCGCTGCATCTGGCCGAGACCCGTGCTGACTATCCGGGGAAGCAGATGGTTAATGAGAGCAGTGCTGTTCTGGTGGAGGGTGTCCGCAAGTGGTTAACTTACCCGACACAGGCAGTGGATGACAGTGATTTTGTCCCATTGGGGCAGGAGTATGAGCAGGCGGTGAATCTGCAGATTCACCGGGCCGGGAATGCAGAGGTAAGATTAATGGAACTCAGGTCATTGGTAGATTGGGCAACGGTTTGGATGGAGCAGCATAGGTAGGGGGAAGGCAGACAACAAATAGCCCGCAGATGCTTCGGGGAAGCGGTCTGCGGGCTGTTTTGTGGAGATAGGGTTAATGTAACACGAACAAATGCTAAGAATTATTGCAGCTCTTTCTCCAAAGACGATCCCATTTCACGGGAACGCTCGGCACAGCGGTTAACTGCAGCGATGACCGTTTCGAAAAAATCTCCGCGTTCCAGCACTTCAATCGCGGCTTGGGTAGAGCCGTTCGGCGAGGTGACCTTCTTGCGGAGCGCGGCAGGTTCTTCACCCGTCTGCTGCACCATCCGGGCAGCTCCCAGCACGGTCTGAACCGTAAGCTCGCGGCTCTGCTCAACCGGCAGTCCGCCGCGGATGCCAGCGGCAATCATGGCCTCCATCATGTAGTAGATATAAGCCGGTCCGCTGCCGGAAATTCCTGTTAAGGTTTCCATCCGCTCCTCATCAATTACGGCCGTTAACCCGACAGCTTCGAAGATATTAAGGGCTGTGCGGCGGCTCTGCTCGTCAACCTCTCTGGAGAAGGCTATGCCGGTTGCACCCAGGCCGATGGAGCTGGAGGTGTTAGGCATCGAGCGGACTACAGGCAGTTGTTTACCCAGCAGACCCTGCATGGTGCGGATCGTAAGTCCGGCAATCACGGAGATCACGAGCTGATCCGGTGACAGCAGCGGGCCCAGATTACGCAAGGCTTCTGCGGCATCCTTAGGTTTCATCGCAAGCACGATTACAGGTGCTGTACGCAGAGCTTCTGTTTTTTGTTCGGGATCATTGTAGCCCAGAACACCATAACGGCTGCGCAGTTCAGCCAGACGTTCGCTGCTGCTGCGGTTTAGCATGATGATTTTGCCGGATTCCACTACGTTCCGGGCGATCATTCCGCGCACAATTGCCTCAGCCATCGAGCCTGCGCCATAAAAAACGATATTATGATTGATAAGTGGAATGGATGGTTGCTGACACATGGCTGGTAGTCCCCCTAAAAAGTTATGTTAGCATATGAAGCATGAATACTTGATTATCCCCTGATTTGGCCGGAGCCATGGATAATATACTTGCTTGAAGTCAGCGCAGGCAGCCCCATCGGGCCGCGGGCGTGCAGCTTCTGGGTGCTGATCCCGATTTCGGCACCAAAGCCGAATTCAAAGCCGTCAGTGAACCGGGTGGACGCGTTATGATATACAGCGGCGGCATCCACTTCCTGCAGGAAACGGGCGGCACTCGCGGCATCCTCGGTCACAATGCACTCGGAATGTTTGGTGCTGAACTCGGCGATATGCTCGAGAGCCGCTTCCAGAGTGTCCACGATTTTGACATTGAGAATATAGTCACTGTATTCCGTGGCGAAATCCTGCGATGTAACCGGCAGAGCCCAAGGGACTAGAGCGATTGTAGCCGGACAGCCGCGCAGTTCCACATGGACACCGCGGAAGGCCTCTGCCAAAGCCGGCAGATGACTGGCGGCAAAATCACGGTGAACGAGCAAAGTCTCCATAGAGTTGCAGACAGAAGGCCGCTGCGCCTTCGCATTCAGGCTGATCCGCTGCGCCATCCCGGGTTCGGCTGTGGCATCCAGATAAGTATGGCATATGCCTGCACCTGTTTCAATTACCGGTACCGTGGCATTAAGCACGACATTCTGTATGAGTGAGCTTCCGCCGCGCGGAATGATGACATCCAGCAGACCGTTCAGCTTCAGCATTTCATCGACAGAGGAACGATCCGGATCTTCGATCAGCTGCAGGGCATCAGGCGGCACTGCAGTACCCGCCAAAGCGCGGTGCAGTACCTCTGCGATCGCACGGTTCGAGGAAAGAGCGGACGAGCCGCCGCGCAGGACCACGGCATTGCCAGTTTTGAGGCACAGGCCCGCAGCATCAACGGTTACGTTCGGACGGGCTTCATAGATGATACCGATAACGCCAAGCGGAACGCGGACCTTCTCGATAAAAAGGCCGTTCGGGCGTTCGATGGTTTCCAGATTGTCACCAATCGGATCAGGCAGCACGGCAATCTGCTGCAGGCCCTCGGCTATGCTGTCAATCCGGCCTGCATCCAGTGCCAGCCGGTCGAGCATCGACTCCGGTGTGCCGTTTATCCGCCCGCGCTCCAAGTCCTCGGCGTTGGCAGCAATAAGGTAATCCGCTTCGGCGCGCAGGGCTGCGGCCATGACAAGCAGAGCTTCATTCTTCTGACCGGTAGTCAAGCTAGCGAGTACCCCTGTGGTCGCTTTGGCCAGCGTCGTTTTGTTTACCACTTCACTCATGACAATTCCCCCTAAAAGTTTTGTTGGCATATGCATCTATGAAACTGCTTCGTACAAAACTTACTTTGAAAGCATACGCTAAGTTTGGTGAGCTTACCGGAGTGTGATCCATTCGTCGCGGTGGATAACCTCAAGCCGGTGTACTTCACCGAGCCTTGGGACAACCTCGCGGCTGGGAAGCCCCTGAATGCTGCGGAGCTGGGTATCATCATAATTGACGATGCCCCGTCCAAGCAGTTTGGCATCCGGGCCGAGTACTTCTACGACATCTCCCGAATGGAAGCTGCCCTCGATTCGTCTGACCCCGACCGGCAGCAGGCTATGCCCTCCATGGAGCAGAGCTTCTACTGCGCCGTCGTCAACATACAGGGAGCCCAGCGGGGTGGACATGAATCCAAGCCATTGTTTCTTGACGGGCAGGGAGGAGAGGGTTGTGGCAAAATAAGTGCCTTTGCCTGTGCCTTCAGCTGCCAGTGAAAGATCACCAGGCTCCGTAACTCTGCCTACAAAGACAGGAACGCCTCCCCGGGTGGCAATCTTGGCAGCATCGATCTTCGAACGCATGCCGCCAGTACCTACACTTGAGCCTGCGCCGCCTGCAATAGCATAGATCTCCGGTGTAATCTCTTCTATATGCTGATACCGGACCGCATCCGGATGCTTGCGCGGGTCCCCGCTGTAGACACCGTCCATATCCGTCAGGACCAGCAGCCGTGAGGCCTTCAGGAGATTGGCGACGAGTGCCGACAGGGTATCATTATCACCGAATTTCAATTCGTCTACCGATACAGTGTCATTCTCGTTGAACACGGGTACTGCGCCCAGCCGGAGCAGCTCCTCCACAGTCATCATGGCGTTGTTCATGGCGCGGCGGCTGCAGAAGTCCGTGCGGGTCAGAAGAATCTGTGCAGTAGGAATACCGTGCTGGGCAAAGGCCTCCTGGTAAGCCTGCATGAGCATAACCTGTCCTACCGCTGCTGCGGCCTGCTTCTCGTGCAGCAGCTTAGGGCGGGACGGGTAGCCGATAGCACGGAATCCGGCCGCCACCGCTCCTGAGGTAACCAGCAGGACTTCACAGCCTTGCTTGCGGAGTGCGGCAATCTCGGCGGCGAAGAAGGCGATCGCAGACCGGTTCAATCCGCCCTCAGGGCCGCTCAGTGAGCTGCTGCCGATTTTGACCACGATTCTTGTCGTCATTGTCTTTCACTTTCCTCTCAAATTTCAATCGCTGTCAGCCCGAAAATGACAAAAAGCCCCCATCCTTAGACTTAGCAAAGGACGAAAGCTGGGTTAACTTCCGCGGTACCACCTTCATTGATGAGGGTTCATCCGACTTCATTCTCGTAACGGGAGTATCCGTCCTGCAGGGCAGGCCGCTCGGGGGTAGGATTCGGAATAGACATCCGCGGTAAATTCTCCCAGCCTTCCGGAATTTACTCTCTGCACGCGAATCATTGTCAATTCTTACTGGTCCCGTCTGCACGTTTCACTATTTGTCATTTAGAATACCATGGGAAAGCAGGGTTTGCAAAGAGCCGTCCGGCGAATTTTTTTGTGATGGAGGGAAGCAAATTTAATGTTTGACCTTCAGGGGGACGGGTAAAGTATTTATAATCTGTTACCAGGAGGTGGATTGATTTGAGTAAGAGCACAAATGTCCAGCAGGAACAGAATCAAAATGTCAAAGAAGCCGCCGAAATTCAAAACAAGGCGATCAGAGAGTTTGTCGAGGAAAAAGCCGGCGATTCCCGTACTAAGGGACCGGTTGATGAGAGTACAGCCCGTCTGCCGGATGATCAGAACCGTCTGATCACGCAGCATAATTTGCGCAAATAAAAATTGTTATCACGGAAAATACAGCAAATGCCCACCCGGCTTTCATACAGGAGCCGGATGGGCATTTGCAATTTCTGCTGTTTATTCGTCCGCCAGTCCGGCAACCGTTGCTTTGAAGGTTTCAATGAAAGCTTCGGCGGCCCGGGATAAGTAGCGTCCGCGCCGGTAAGCGACCACCAGGGTACGGCTGGGTACCGGATCAGCCAAAGGCAGGTAGACAGGTACGAATTCACTCCGCGGAGCACGTGCGATGAAATGGGGCACCAGCGTTACACCCATACCGGTGGCTACAAGCGACTGAACGGTCTCCATATTATTGCTTTCAAATACAATCTGCGGCTCAAAACCGGCTTCACGGCAGAGTTCAACAGTCATTTTACGGAAGCCCTGACCCTCTTTGAGCACGATAAACGGTTCATTCTTAAGCTCATGCAGTGAGGTACGGATACCCAGAGCACTCCGCGCTGCCAACGGATGCTCAGGCGGGACTGCCAGATCAATCCGTTCCTCGCCAAGCACCTCATAGGCCAGAGTCGGAATCTCCAGCGGCAGGGAGAGCAGGCTTAGATCCGTCTGGCCGCTGGCGGTCAGCTTCTCCAGATTCATTGAGGAGTCCTCCAGCAGGGTGATTTCAACCTCGGCATATTTGCTTTTGAATACCGGCAGTACATGCGGCAGCAGATGCGCACCGGTGATCGGCATGCTGCCAACCACGACCCGTCCGGTCCGGAGCTGGGAGATATCGGACATTTCCTGGCGCAGCAGCTCCACGGCATCAATGATCGCCTGGGCCTGCTCAACGAATTTCTCTCCGGCATGGGTCAGCTCAACGGAGCTGGTATTACGCTGGAAGAGAAGAACACCCAGCTCTTTTTCCAGTTTGGAGAGCTGCTGGCTCAGTGAGGGCTGGGCGATATGCAGCTTGTCTGCTGCACGTGAGAAGTTTCTTTCTGCAGCGATCTGAAGTGTGTATTGCAATTGTCTGAGTTCCACGGACAGGCTCCTTTAATATAAAGAATGGATAAACTGTCTATAAGTATAACCTATAGATATCCGATTTAGTATAGGTGGATGTTTGACAGCGAAAAGAGTGGTGCGCTTCAGCAGGTTGATAATCTTACATAATCTGCATATTAAATATCTTTATTTTGAACATAAGGATATACTTAAATTATTCTTCAGGAGCCCTTATGCATGCTCTAGGCATACGTTCTTCGAAATAAACGGGGGGGTATTATGGGCGTTCTGGCAAGATTAATACAATCATTTGACGAGCTCGAAGAACAGCTGGGGTATTTTATTCATAATAATTCGGCCATCGAGCCATTGGATGAGAATCATAACTATCTATACGGGGAGACCGGCTTCTGGTCTAAGCCACAGCCTCATCAGGCCTATATGCAGAAGCATGTGCTGGCGGATTACCTGCAATTAACCGCTCTCTGCAGCCAAGTTCTCATCAATGTCAAAAGCGAACATTATCACAAATTCGAGCGGAGCACGGCTGTCGTACTCAGTCATATCAGGCAGAACACACTGCTTCCGAGCAGGACACTGGAAGATGTTTTTAATGAGATTAAGCTGGAAATGGACATTCAGCGTGGAATCATTGCGGGTACGTATCAATAAGGAAACAGCAGAAGCTTAAAGAGTAAGGAACTACTTTCGGCGGTTGTGCTGCAGGCGTGCGCTATAGGATGAACCTATAAATGCTATAGAAATCATATCTTGGAATTATAAACGTACTGATGTTATATTTAGAACATTCAAGAGAGACTCCACGCTCTCATCCAAATGGAACGATTCTACTATATGAGGTGAAGTTCATGGGCAACAAGACAATGTTTGAAAAGATTTGGGATAATCACGTTATTCATCAAGAGGAAGGCAAGCCAAGTATCATCTATATCGATCTGCATCTGGTTCATGAGGTTACTTCTCCGCAGGCCTTTGAAGGATTGCGCTTGAGCGGCCGTCCGGTCCGCCGTCCGGGACTTACTTTCGCGACTATGGATCATAACGTGCCTACCAAGGACCGCTACAATATTACAGATCCGATCTCCAAGCAGCAGATAGATACCCTTTCACAGAACTGCCGTGATTTCGGTGTCAGACTGTTCGATCTGAATGATATTGACCAGGGTGTTGTACACGTTATGGGGCCGGAAATTGGCCTGACACATCCCGGCAAGACCATTGTCTGCGGGGACAGCCACACCTCCACACACGGAGCGTTCGGTGCGCTTGCCTTCGGGATCGGGACCAGCGAAGTTGAACATGTGCTTGCAACCCAGTGTCTGCAGCAGTCCAAGGCGAAGACGATGGAAGTGCGCTTCACGGGTAACCGTAATCCGGGAGTAACCGCCAAGGATATGATTCTCGGCGTCATCGCCAAATACGGTACGGATTTTGCCACTGGTTATGTTATCGAATATACAGGCGAAGCAATCCGTGACCTGTCGATGGAAGAACGCATGACAGTCTGCAATATGTCGATTGAAGGCGGAGCGAGAGCCGGCCTGATCGCACCGGACGAGACTACGTTCAACTATCTGCGTGGACGTCAATATGTGCCGCAAGGTGAAGCCTATGACGCTGCTGTGGAGATCTGGAAAGGTCTTGTAAGCGATGAAGGCGCACAGTATGACACTGTCGTAGAATTCGATGTAGAAACGCTGATTCCGCAGGTTACCTGGGGTACCAGCCCGGGAATGGGTACGGACATCAACTCAAGTGTGCCGAATCCTGCAGACTTCACCACTGAAAACGAACGTAAAGCCGCTGAAAAAGCGCTTGAATATATGGATCTGGCACCAGGTACGCCTATCTCTGAAATCGGTATTGATTATGTCTTTATCGGCTCCTGCACCAACGGCCGGATTGAGGATTTGCGGGCTGCGGCTCAAGTAGCCAAAGGCCATAAGGTATCCGATAAGGTGACGGCAATTGTTGTACCGGGCTCCGGACGCGTTAAGCTGCAGGCTGAGAAGGAAGGTCTGGACAAGGTCTTCACAGAAGCCGGTTTTGAATGGCGTGAAGCAGGCTGCAGTATGTGCCTGGCCATGAATCCGGATGTTCTGCAGCCTGGACAACGCTGCGCATCGACCTCCAACCGTAACTTTGAAGGACGCCAGGGACGCGGCGGACGCACGCATCTGGTCTCTCCTGCTATGGCGGCTGCGGCTGCAATTAAAGGACGGTTCACCGATGTCCGCGACTGGAATTACAAGACGGAAGCCGTCAACTCATAGAATAATTGAGAGAGCAGGAGGACACAGCAAATGGAAGAATTTAAGAAATTAACGGGTATCGTAGCCCCGGTAGACCGGGTTAATGTAGATACGGATGCAATCATTCCGAAGCAATTCCTGAAACGGATCGAGCGTACCGGGTTTGGACAATTTCTTTTTTACGAATGGCGTTTTGATGAAGCAGGAAATGATAATGCAGCGTTTGAGATGAACAAGCCGCGCTATCAGGGAGCATCCGTGCTGATCTCGCGTGCGAACTTCGGCTGCGGCTCCTCCCGGGAGCATGCGCCTTGGGCCATCATGGATTACGGGTTCAGAGTGGTAATCGCCCCGTCCTATGCCGACATCTTCTATAACAACTGCTTCAAGAACGGCATTCTGCCGATTAAGCTGTCGGAAACACAGGTGGATGACCTGTTTAGCCGTACCGCAGAGCATGAAGGCTATACACTGACCGTAGATTTGGAGAACAACAGATTGAGCGATGAATACGGCCTTGCCATTACGTTTGAGCTGGATGAGCACCGCCGCCAGTTTCTCCTGCAGGGATTGGATGATATCGGTCTGACGCTTCAGCATGCAGATGAGATTGCAGCGTACGAAGAACGTCATGCTGCCAAGCTTTTCGGCTAAGTAATGCCGGGATGCTTGCAGGGAAGAGAGTGAACATCTGGCGAAGAAAATCGTAAACTTTACAAATTTTACACAAAACTTCTATTTCCGGGTGTCGGAAATAGAAGTTTTTTTGCTATAATCGATATATTCATTGCCTGAGAAGGCAACTTTTGGGGATTTCTGTCGTCTTAATCTTATCTATGGTTCTATCAATTGACAAAAGGAGAGGAAAGGATGAAGAAAGCCGGACAACGGATGTTATTCCTACTGCTGCTGCCGCTCTTGTTACTGTCATTCGCCGGCCATGAAGCTGCCGCTGCCGCAAGCAGCCAGGGAAGGATTGTAATGGACAGTAAGGAGCTTGCGCTGCCCAAAGGGGTCAGCCTTGAGAACGTGAATGGAAGCGTTATGATTCCGATCCGGGTGGTGGTGGAGAACCTTGGTTTTGAAGTGCTCTGGGAGCAGACCACCCGCAAAGTAACCGTCCAGCAGGACGGCAAGACGGTACAGCTCGCAGTAGGAAGCAAGACGGCTGAAGCCGATGGCGTAAGTCTGCTGCTGAATGCCGCTCCCAAGCAGAATGGCGGTACTGTACTGGTTCCTATCCGTTTCGTGAGTGAACAGTTCGGACTCAGTGTCGGCTGGGATAATTCCGACAAAACAGTCTACTTAAGCGGCGGAATTCCGCTTGATACACCTGTATCTGCAGATCCGCTGCCTTCAGCTACCGTGGCGCCTGCAGCCTCCGCAGGCCCTGTGGTGGCAGTGCAATCCCCTGCTCCGACACCGCAGCCTCAGACCAATACAGAGATTACTGAAGAGGTTGAGGGCAGCATTACGGCCTCTCCGACTCCGGCAGTTACGTCCCCGACAGTTAAGGGGGCTGTATTCAGTGAGAACCGTCTTATTATTGCGGTTGCCGGAGGTGCCAAGCCTATGGTAACCAAGATTACCGGACCTGACCGGATTGTAGTTGATTTTCAGGGAGCTGTGTTTGCCTCTGATTTCAGCGGCAGCTTTCCGGGGGTATCTGCCAGCGGCAGTCCGCAGGGAAGGCTGGACGTAAGCGGCTACCCGCTGGTATCTGAAATACGCTATGCACTGTTCAGCACCAGTCCTTCTACGGTCCGTTTCGTAATCCAAACCACAGGCAGCCAGAATTACCAGCTGAGTACGGATGACAGCACAGGGCTGGTGACGGTAGATCTCAATACGGGGAATAGCGGAGCTGGCACACCGGTGAATACAGGACTTACCGGCAAGCCTATTGTAGCGCTTGATGCAGGTCATGGAGGCACACAGCCGGGAGCAATCAGTCTCACAGGCAAAGCGGAAAAAGACTTCAATCTTGCAGTTATCCTTAAAGTTGGAGCGATTCTGACACAAGAGGGCTGGGCAGATGTTGTATACACACGAACAGCTGATGTTACTCTCGGTCTGCAGGACCGTGTGAGAATTGCTGAAGCCGCAAAGGCTACGCTGTTTGTTTCGCTGCATGGGAATTCGTTGGATGTAGGGTATCCGAACCGTGACAAAGTCAATGGCAGTGAAACCTATTACAGCCGCAGCGAAAGTCTTCCGCTTGCCCAAATCATGCAAAAGCATCTGGTAGCCGGTACAGGATTCAAAGATAACGGCGTCAGATCGAAGAGTCTGCATGTCACCAGAGAGACAAGCATGCCAGCCGTTCTGCTGGAGGCAGGTTATCTGACGAATCCGGGAAATGAAGCGGCTATGTACAGCGAGCAGATGCAAAATAGTCTGGCACGGGAAATTGTGGCGGGAATTAAGGAATATCTTGGGCTTTAAGTAACGCGGCAAGGGAGCTGCGTGTGAACAGTCCTGATTTTTAATGGTATTTATTCGCAACTTTTAAGTTCATCAGGCGTCTAAACTATGTCGAAGGTTGTCAGTAGGATTGCACCAAGAACGCTCGTTTGGGGGCGGAATACTAGAGTCTTAGAGGTGAAGAATGAAGAAATTTGCTTGTATGCTGTTGCTGCTGTTGTTCTTTGTTGTGATTCTGCCGGGGCAAGGACAAGCTGCTGCGGCTACCAACAAGATTTTCCTGGATGGACAGGAACTGACCGCAGGGCAGGATGTTCCGGTGGAAAATGTAAACAACTCCATTATGGTACCGCTAAGAATGATCGCTGAGAACCTTGGATACAAGGTTGACTGGAATCAGACAAGCAAGACCGTTACGATTGAACAGCAAGGTAAGACTATGCAGCTGATCGTTAATCAGACTGCAGCCTCCGTAGACGGCAAGACCGTGATCTTGACGACGTCACCGCTTCTGCGGAACGGTACAACTCTCGTGCCGATCAGATTCATCGGAGAGCAGTTTGGCCTTACAGTCAAATGGGACAATACGAATAAGATTGTAGATCTTATTACCCCGGAAATCCCGGATACTAACACGGAAACAGGTGGAAGTAACGGAGACGGGGGAACCGTTGTAGCCCCACCGGATGATGCGGCAAGCGGCCTGAGCATGATTAACGGAATCAGCTTTAATGAGAACAGGCTAACCATTGCACTTGAGGGCAACACCCAGCCGATGGTTTCCAAAGTGAGCGGACCGGACCGGATTGTAATTGACCTGCCGAATGCCACTTTCTCGGATGTATTCGGTACAGGACAACAGCTGGATCCCAACCTGAACGGTATGCTTACGGTTATGGATTATCCGGATGTATCCGGTGTGCGTTACTCTCTGTATAGTACCGCCCCGTACACTGTACGTTTTGTAATTGACCTTACTACTTCGAAAAATTATAGCGTTGAAGTTTCGGGCGATGTCTCCAAGCTGATTGTCATTGATTTGAATGCGCAGAGCACTGGAGATACTTCTACACAGCCCGGCAACAGCGGGCGTAAAATGGTGGTGCTCGATGCCGGGCATGGCGCCAAGGATTCCGGGGCCGTTGGTGTTACCGGTAAATACGAGAAGAATTTCAATCTGGCTGTTATTCTGAAGGCGGCGGAGCTGCTGAAGCAGGAGAACAAAATTGACGTGGTTCTGACCCGCAGTGATGACACCTTCCTTGAACTGAAGGACAGGGCGGCAATTGCCAACAACCTCAAGGCTGATTTATTCATCTCTGTCCATGCCAACAGCAGCGGCTCGTCCGCAGCAAGCGGTACGGAGACCTACTATCAGCGCGAAGCCAGCAAGGCTCTGGCGAATGTGATGCACAAGTATCTTGTACAGGCTACCGGACTTAGTAACCGGGGCGTACGTTACGGCAACTTCCACGTTATACGCGAGACAACGATGCCTGCGGTACTGCTTGAAGTTGGCTACCTCAGCAACAAGAATGATGAGGCACTTCTGTTCACGGAATCACTTCAGAACAAAGTTGCTGCATCAATGGTCAGCGGGATTAAGGAATATCTCGGGGTTCAATAACAGCGGGCGGCAGCCAGGGCCGCAAAGTCGGCTTTCGGCCATAGATTGGGGTCAAAGGACTTTGCGGCCCTGTCCTGCCCGTATTCATATGGAGGGGGTTATTTAGTGATGAACAAGAAATTGACATATGCAGGTATAGCAGTATTACTGCTCGTAGTAATTTCGGGATGCGGTGACAAACCAACCGCCTCACCCGCAGATGCAGCAGGACAGGATTCATCCTCCGTATCGAGCGGAGCTGAAGGAAACGCAGGGAACGACAGCAGCGCTAATAGCACTAATGCACCTCAGGCTACAAGTACGCCGGAGCCTGCAGCCACGGAAGCTCCTGTAGCTACTGAACAGCCGGCAGCGCCAGAGAAGCAAAGCCAGAATATTCAGGTCTATTATACAGATCCGCAGCAGACAGATCTGGTGGCGGCCGAAGTCTCTGTCAGCTTCACAGATGCCAAAGAAAAATACACAGAGGCCTTTAAGGCTCTCCAGAGCAGCAAGAATGCCGACCAGATTCCGCTTTGGAGCAAAATTGAGCTGAAATCTCTGGAATTCACGAATGGACAGATTGTCCTGGATATTCATAAGCCGGAAGAAGCACAGCTTGGTGCAGGCGGTGAGGCCCTGGCAATCAGCGCTTTGTCCCAGACCTTCTTCCAGTTTGAAGAAGTGAAGAATATCGATGTTCTGGTAGACGGAGAACAAGTGGAGAGCCTGATGGGGCATGTGGATCTCGTGCATCCAATAACGCGTGAGAACAACGGATTGTAAGCATTGCGCAGGAAATAGGCCAATGGCTGACGAAGTAGGCAACATAGAAATTCAGATGAGCCATAGAGAGGGGAATATCTAATTGTCCGGTCACAAAAAATTAAAGCGTAAGGTTCAAGCTTATTCTGCTAAGGCGGTGTCCGCCGTTCTGGCCGGCACTATGGTGCTTGGCGGCACGGGAGCGGCTTTTGCCGACACCACCTCAACCGGGACGCCGGCAGCTGCCGTAACTCCCCAGTCAGCAGCAACAGCTGCAGGGATATTCAGTGATGTCAAAACGGCCTTCTGGGCCGAGAAACATATCTACAAGCTGGCAACCCAAGGCATTGTTGTGGGGAATAACGGTTTATTCCGTCCGGGTGACTCTGTTACCCAGCAAGAGGCTGTTCTGATGGCGCTGCGCTTTATGAAACTGCAGGGCAATGTGAACACAAGCACAGATGTGGTTCTTCCTGCTGATTTCATCGTATCTAACTATTACAAGCCTTATGTTGTGCTGGCTTTTCAGCAGGGACTGCTGGATAAGACGGTAGAAATGGCTGCAGATAACCTGAAGACCTCCTGGGGAGAGCGCAAGGCCAGCCGCGAGTGGGTCGCAGAATTGCTGGTCCGGGCACTGGGTAAGAGTGCATCTGCAGCAGCATCAGCGGGTGAACCGACCGGTTTTGCCGACGATTCCAAGGTATCTGCGAATAAGCGCGGCTATATTAACACCGCAGTTGATTTGGGCCTGGCCAACGGACTGGACGGCAACCGCTTCGACCCGCAGGGAGCGGTTACCCGCGCCCAGCTAGCCACCTTCTTCAGCCGTGCTGAGGCACACAACACGCTTGACTACGACAATACATTCAAAGGCACAGTTAGTTCGTTGAATGACGGCAAGCTGACACTGTTCAGTAATGGCAACACAGCGGACTTCACATTGAATGCGAACACTGCTTATTTCACAAGTGCTTCTGAAACCCGTATTTCTTTGAATGAAATACAGCCCTACACCAAGGTGACCGTTATCGGTGCAACGTATAGCGCAGCTTATGTAGAACTGACTGATCCGACACAACAAATCGATCAGGCGGAGGGGACGTTTGCGAAGCTGTCAACAGGTATAATTTGGGTTGATTCTGCTAACGGGTATGACCAGTACGCCTATGACGCTGCTACTACCTTCCATGATGTTAACGGAGCGGTGATTCAACCTTCTTCCATTACAGCAGGAAGCAAAATATCACTGCTGCGCGAAACCTATAGCGGTGCGCACAGGGTTGTTAAAGTTCAAGTCACTTCAGGTGTTGTTAATAAGACAGCAACCGGTACGATCCAAAGTGTGGATACGGCTTCCAAGAGCATAACGTTCAAGAATACAGACGGGACGACAGAAAGCTTCAAATGGGAGGATGGTACTTCACTATTCAGCTCCCAAAACTCTATTCTTCTCCCGGCGGAGCTGAAAACCGGAGCTGCAGTCTCTTATACCATTAAGGATAATGTGATCCGTACAGTCGAAGTAACCTCGGGCGTAGAACGTACAGTCAAGGGCTTTATCTATGAACTGACAGATTCTACTATCGTCTATCAAAAGACTGACGGCAGCCGTGAAGTGAAGCTGCTTGCAACAACACCTGCTATTGTTATTCCTAATGCCACCAGTCCAGTTATTGGTGATCTGATTGCAGATAAGACAGCCGGAGACAATGTTCAGCTTACGCTGAACAGCAGCGACCAGGTGACTAAGATTGAAGTGATCAGCCGACAAATTGAACAATATACTGCAGCCACAGTAGTAGATTATAATTCCAAAACCCAGTTCCTGACCTTTACGGACAACAGCGGCAAAGCCCATGTCATCAAATTGGATGAGAAAACAAAGCTTGCGTACGGCGGATTAATTACGACCTCACTGACAACGATGGGAGCCAAACTGGTTGAAAACCGTAAAATTGACGTAACTTCCATTAATGAACGCGCGATGTCTGTCGAACTGTCAACGAAATACACAGGAACATTGACTTCAATCAATGCTATTACCCGTACAATTGTGATTAAGCTGAGCAATGGTCAATTGCTGACTATGGGTTATCCGCTTTCCATCGATATGTTTGGTAAAACCAGCGCGACCATTGCCGACGTAGCTCTGAATGTTCCGGTAACGGCGGTGCTCTCCACCAACCAGGATATTATCTCGGTTCTCCGGGTGACTTCGGCCAGCCAACTTGAAATTGCAACCGTTAATGCCAACACTAACAAGATGACTGTAAAATGGGCCGGCGGCAGCAGCGAGCTCTATCTTGCTGCAGTTCCGCTCACCAATGAGGCAGGCCAGAAGATATCGCTTAGCGAGGTAAAAGCAGGGGAATACGTGAACGTAAGCTTTGAAGGGTCCACGCCAGTGTCTATGCAGGCGGTTAAGCAGTATTCCGGTCAAGTCTCTGCAGTAGACGCTGCAGCAGGAACTTTCACTGTAAAGGATTATTCCGGAGTGTCTCAGAATTTCACCGCCAGCGCAGGGGTGAGAATTACCCGGGACGGTGTAACCACTACTGATCTGAGCGGCCTTACTACAGCGGACCGGGTATTAGCGCGTAAGGATGCCAGCGGGGTAATCATTATTTCGGTATTCAGTCAGCTTAGCCGCACCTTCTCGCGTTATGAGACTGCGACCAATGAAATCATGACCAAACGCGCTACTCTGAATGAAAATTATAAGTTTGTGCTTGCGGCAAACGCATATATTCATCAAGGTGACACGACTTTACCCGTGCAATCTCTCAAAGAAAATGATAATATTATAATGTATTTCAACAACGACAAGATCGTGGAAATAGTGAAACAATAATCGTTTTGGTGATTTTCCGTGTGAAACACCGTCTTGATCCAGGGTTTTGCCCTGAATCAAGACGTTTTTTTTGAAATATAAGGACAGCGCTGTGTTCACTTGAACGCTATGGAAGTATACGATATAATGTATTCTTTGCTTATATTTCTTTTATCTAGAGAAGTTATGCCCGTGTGATTAACTGCGGGTGTAAGTACTCGGTGGAGGGGACGCTATGAAAGTTGCAGAAGTCCGCCACATCCTGGATACCATCGGAGGCATGTTCCCTGATGCGCATTGCGAGCTGAACCATAGTAACGCTTTTGAGCTAACCATAGCGGTGCTGCTCTCGGCCCAATGTACGGACGCAACAGTGAACAAGGTGACCGAGGACCTGTTTCAGAAGTACAAAGCTCCAATCGACTACATTTCAGTGCCGCTTGAAGAGCTCGAGCGGGATATCCGGCGGATTGGCTTATTTCACAACAAGGCCAAGCATATTCAGAACCTCTGCTCCATTCTGATTGAGCAGTATGGCGGAGAAGTGCCTCAGGCCCATGATTTGCTGGTAACCTTACCGGGTGTCGGCCGCAAGACTGCGAATGTGGTCATATCCAACGCTTTCGGCGTACCAGCCATTGCCGTGGATACTCATGTGGAACGGGTAGCCAAACGGCTCGCGCTTGCGGGCTGGAAAGATTCGGTGCTGGAAGTGGAGAAGAAGCTGATGAAGGCGGTGCCGCGTGACGAATGGACGCTAACGCACCACCGGCTGATCTTTTTCGGGCGTTATCACTGTAAGTCGCAGAATCCGCAATGTCAGGTCTGCCCGCTGCTGGATGTATGCCGGGAAGGCAAAAAACGTATGAAAACCGCTGAAATCAGGAAAGATAAGGTTCATACGAAATCAAACAAAGATTTAGAGATGAAGAAGAGGATGGGATAGAGATGAAGTGCATTTCTGTATACACCGATAATTTTGAAGCGTTCTCCGATATTTTTGACCGTGTGGTGGACAGCCCTATGGAAGAAAATGAAGAGCAGGAAGTAGAGGGCATCACAATCAGCCATTCCGGCGATGTGCCTGAGTTCTACCTGGAACGTATGTCCGTGAAACCTGAAGTGGTTGTAATGAAGGACAAAGCCCGCGGCCTCACCATTCTGCAGCACGGTAAAGTGTTCGAAATCCTGCTTCCAGTCCTGGAAACAGCTTAATAGCAATTCATATGTACAAAGAGCCCGGCCCTTGGGCCGGCTTTTTGCGTTAAACGATAAGAATGTATAGGTTTGGGGCCCGGCAAATTCCTGAGTAATCATCGAAGATAAGGCCTTAGTGTGTGAGGTGTTATATGCGTGTTTGGCTAATCTGAGAACGCTCTAAGCCTTAGCGTATAGGCAATGTAAACCATAAGAGAAGGCAGGAAGAACACGGCACACAGCAGCAGGGAAACATGCGTGAGGTTATGGAGCAGTTCAAGATTCCACACCTGCCCGGAAAGATATCTCAGCACACAAGTTGTGAGCGTCAGCAGCAGGATTACAATAGCGAAGATTTTGCTGGTACGGGTGATTTTGCGGTATTTCTCATAGAGTGTTGAGCGGTCTGTATGAATGGGAACGGTTCCCGGTTCCGCAACGAATATATGCATATCTCCGGCGGAACACACATAACCCCAGCCGCTGTCAGCGAACATTTCACGGTACTCATTCTCGTCCTTCTGCGGTACATGCTGGATGTCCAGACAATAAATTTGCTTATGTGCTGGACCTCTGCGGACAATGAAGCCAGAACCAAACAGGGAGAACCGCTCCAGCAGCCAGCCTTTCTCCGACAATCTGCTTAATTTATTCATTTCACTCTGCTCGGCAAAAGCCAGTCCGTTAGACGGAATGTACCGTGTCTGCTTATTAGTTTTCATGAGTCAACGCCTCCTTAGCATTTAGCTGTGCTATGTTCCCGTGCCTCGACATGCGCAGTCTCCGTTCAATCTCAGCCTCCACCAGAGCCGTTCCGCTTGAAGTAATCTGATAGGTCTTGCGCCGTTCATCCTCATCCTCGTTTAATAGAATATAGCCGGATTTCTGCAGTTTCTTGATTAGCGTATAGAGTGTAGCGGGTCCCATCCTGACCTCGCCTTCGGTTAGCTCTTCGATGTACTTCATGATTGCATAACCGTGCTTCGGAGTGAGCAACGCGAGCAGAATATAATAAGCTGAGTCGGATAATTGCTCCATTTGCAATGGGTTATTCTTGGTCATTACACACCTCCTGTCCAATAATAGAAGATCTTAGATATATATCCACATTGGTTATATCCACTTACGATATATCTGTTATGGATATAGTAATAAATCTGGAATCATCTGTCAAGGGGGCGATTAGTCCAGCGAAGTCTTGTTTTTCGTGAAGGATTATAGCTGATTTTGTAAAAGCGGCTAGTTGATTTGTGACAATCTGATGATAAAATGTAATTATTCTATTCTTGCTGATCAGATAAACATACTAATGTTATAGCTTCACATAAGTGGAAGCCCAAAGCCTATAAATTCTTATCTATAAATATAATTGGATGCACATGTTGTAGATTGCAGAAAGTGGGGTTGTCGTGGGAGCAGAACGGAGCAGGATGAGAGAAGTAATATCCGGTACATCAACGCTTATGCTGCTGAAGCAGCAGCTGGAGAGCTGGGGCGAACAGAATAGTGCGCAGATAGCTGCAGATCTGATGCTCAAAGAGCAGGCAGGGGAGCTGACCCTTGCCTTCTGCGGACATTTCTCTGCGGGTAAATCCAGTATGATTAATGGCTTATGCGGAAAAGCTGTGCTGCCATCAGGTCCGGTTCCAACCAGCGCCAATATCGTATCGATCCGCAGCGGGGCTCCGCGGGTAGTGCTTCATGCAGAGCCGGAGGTGCCTGGGAGTCATGCCCCGGCAATAGAGACTACACCAGACCGGCTGCAGGAGTACTGCCGCCAGGGCGCTGAATATTCAGCGATTGAGGTCTGGGAGGAAGTCCCGCTGCTGGGGAAGCACGGCGTTCTAATGGATACTCCCGGGGTGGATTCCACGGATGAGGGGCATCAGGCAGCGACCCACTCGGCGCTGCATTTGGCTGATGCTGTGTTCTACGTCATGGATTACAACCATGTGCAATCGGAGAATAATCTGGCGTTTGCCAAAAGTCTCAGTGACTGGGGCAAGCCGCTGTACCTTATCATCAACCAGATCGACAAGCACAGAGAACTGGAAATCTCCATTGTGGAATACCGGCAGCAAGTAGAAAGCGCTTTCCGTGAATGGGGAATTCATTCCGCGGGTCTGTTGTTTACTTCACTCAAAGTTAAGGATCATCCTCTGAACCAATGGGATGATCTGCTCGCGGTAATTGCAGCTCTGCTGGAGCAGCGCGGAGAACTGCTCGGCTACAGTCTGTCCCGTTCTATGCACCATACGGCGGCTGCGGTGCTTGCAGCTTACCGCGAGGAGCAGCAGGAGGAGCGCTCTCAGTTACTGGAAGCGGCCGGGGGTGCCGGTAAGGAAGCGGTGGAGGCAGAGATCCGGGCGGTTTCGCAGGCGAAAGAGCTGCTCGTGCAGCTGCCGGAGCAGATGCGGCTGGAGCTGCGCAGTAAGCTGGATGCCCTGCTTGGCAACAGCAATCTGATGCCAGCCGATGTAAGGGATGCTGCTGGAGCCTATATCGAGAGCAGCAGCCCCGGCTTCCGGCGCGGGCTATTGTTCACCGCGGCGAAGCGGGAGAAGGAGCAGTCAACGCGACTTCTCCACTGGCACGGGCTTCAGCAGAGAGAGATCACTGCCCAGCTGGAGTGGCATATACTCCAGCTCGTGCGTGACTGGGCTGAAGGCGCAGGGCTGTGGCAGGAAGGGGCAGAGCCGCTGCTGAAGCAGGCGTTCCCGGCGGTGAGCCAGCAGTGGCTGGCGGATCAGGTGAAGACGGGAACCGGGTCGTCGGGCGAGGCGCTGCTTAATTTCTGCCGCGCGCTTGCGGCAGAGATCAAGGCACAGTTCCGCCGCGCGGCCCTGGCCTTCGGCGAGCAGCTGCTGGCCCAGCTGCCGCCGC
>NZ_JUEI01000099.1:0-45192 GCF_000802655.2 Paenibacillus sp. IHB B 3415
ATTTTGGCCAAGTCTTGCTATTCAGCCAACTGAATTATGAAATTGACTCTGAAATGCAGGATTTTACCTTTTTCAAGCGGGTTAGCCGAATTATTCTTGTATTTTATACAACAATCCACCCGGACACCTAACTATCAATGATCCAAAGTTGTAAAACGTACAACATTTAGTCTACAGTGTTTACTGAAAAGTCTCCATTCTGCTGCTGCACCCTCTGCCCGAATATATTCCGTGAATCTAGTGAGCTTAATCTATATTTTTCACCCTATCCTTTGGCAATTCAGGTTATAATGACCATGTATATTGCAGGATATTAGGAAGGCTATTGCCACTAAACCAGAGATTCTGTGATTTTACATCCCATTAACATGCTTCATATGTTCGCGTGATATAACTGAAACAATCGGTTATTGGAGGAGAAGATTAGATGAAGCTGAGTAAAGAGGAGAAATCATGGATTCTGTATGACTGCGGTAATTCTGCCTACTCGATGGCGGTGACTACGGCGCTTTTGCCCATTATCTTCGGCATGTTCACGACTGTGGGCAGCAGTATGGATTTGGGCTATTTTAATTCCATTGCCAGTATTCTGGTCGCGGTCCTCAGTCCAATCCTGGGGACGATTGCCGATTACAAGGACAGGAAGAAGCGCTTCTTTATCTTCTTCGCTGCGGTAGGTGTGCTTGCTACGGCTTCCCTGGCCTTCGTGTCACCGGATAGCGGACAATGGCAGCTGCTGATTGCCTTTTACATTCTGTCAGCGGTCGGGTTTGCCGGGGCCAATATCTTCTATGATTCCTTCCTGGTCGATATTACAGATGATGAGCGGATGGATAAGGTATCGACGAGAGGGTTTGCCTTCGGTTATATCTTCAGCTGTATTCCGTTCGGAATCAGTCTGCTGCTGATCTTCATGATGGGGATGGATAAGGCCATCGGCTATCAGATCGGATTCATCATCACTGCACTATGGTGGGGGCTGCTCACTGTACCTATGATCAGAGACGTGAAGCAGCGATACTATATTGAGCCTGAACCTAATCCGGTTGCAAACAGCTTCAAAAGAATGGCGAACACCTTCATGAATATCCGCCAGCACAAAATTGTATTTGTATTCCTGATTGCTTATTTCTTCTATATCGACGGGGTAGATACCATTATTAAAATGGTGGTACCGTATGCGACTTCGGTGCTGGGCGGGGATTCCCTGGACACTTTCACCCTGCTGGGCATTCTGCTCATCATCCAGATCATTGCCTTTCCGTGTGCGATCCTCTACGGTAATCTGGCCAAAACCCACTCTGCCCGCAAGCTGATTATCTTCGGGATTTTCACTTATATCATTTCCTGTATTGCGGCTTTCTTTATCACCTCAGTGTGGCATATCTTTATTCTCGGTGCACTGATCGGTTCGGCCCAGGGCGGCATCCAGGCGCTCAGCCGGTCGTATTTCGCCAAAATCATTCCGAAGGAGAATTCCAATGAATTCTTCGGCTTCTATAATATCTTCGGCAAGTTCGCGGCAATTCTCGGCCCGGCGCTGATGTCACTGACTACGACGTTAACGGGCGAGGCCCGCTTTAGCATTTTATCCATAATTCCGCTGTTTTTGATCGGATTCTTCATCTTCATCACACTGCCTAAGGGGAACTGATATGGAACCGACAACGCCTCGCGCACCATTAGCTAAACATCTGATCGTCATTTCCTACGATGCCTTCTCGGAGGACAACTGGGAACTGGCGAGCCGGCTGCCCCATTTATCCAAACTGATTAAGCAAGGTGCCCACAGCAACCGCTTGCGGAGCGTATATCCCACACTCACCTATGTAGTTCATACCACGATCGCTACCGGCGTTCATCCGGACAAGCACGGCATTCACCACAACAATCCGCTGCAGCCGTTCGTGAAGGAGGAGGATCAGCGCTGGTTCTGGTTCCGTGAGGCGGTCAAGGTACCGACAATTTATGATGCTGCACGTAAGGCAGGGTTGAGTACAGCCGGACTACTCTGGCCGGTTTCGGGCAAGTCCTCGATCCGGTATAATATCCCGGAAATCAGGGCGCTGAAAGGTGAGAATCAGGCACTTAAGGTGCTGAGAAGCGGCAGTCCCGCCTACTGCATCCGGATGGAGCTGAAATACGGCCGGATCAGGCAAGGGATTACCCAGCCTTACCTGGATGACTTTACAACGAAGTGTGCGATAGACACGATTAAGCGCAACAAGCCTAATCTGCTCATGATGCATCTGATTGATCTGGATGATGCCAAACATCTGTATGGGACAGACAGCGATGAGGTGAGGGAGGTCATCCTGCGCATGGATAACCGTCTGGGTGAGATCCTGCAGGCCGTAGAAGACGCCGGGATCAGGCAGGATACGGTAATTATGGTGCTCGGAGACCACGGCCAGTTCAATGTGCGCTACAAAGTACATTTGAACAAGCTTTTGCAGGCAAAGGGTCTGATCTATGAAGAGGGCGGCGTAATGAAATGGCGGGCGTACTTCCAGTGCGGCGGAGGTTCAGCGTACCTGCATGTCCGGCCGGGAGACGAAGAAGCAGAGCGGCTCGCGCTCACGGCTATTGAAGAATATATGCAGAATGACATGTCAGGGGTTGAAAGCGTATACCACAGAGAGACATTAGACCGTCTTCATGCAAGCCATTCCACAAGAGTAATGCTTGAAGCGCGGCGCGGCTATTCCTTTGATGAGAGTCTGGAGGAGCAGCTGGTTGTCGATTTGCAGGCACATGGAATTCGTTATGCTACGCATGGTTATTCTCCTGACAAAAGCGGCTACCGGTGCAATTTTGTCGTCTCCGGCGGTACGATTAAACAGGGCTATTCTATCGGCGACATCGAAATGGTCGATATTGCGCCAACACTGGGAAGAATTCTGGGGATCGATTTCGGGCACGGGGACGGTAGAGTGCTGGAGGAGATTGCCCGGGAATAAAAAAGTGCAAAATCGGCAAAAGAGTCCGATTGTCTTCTATATCCGGATGAATTAGTGTAGACGGGAAAGAAAGGTGGATGCCCGTATGATATTTAACTATTCGTTTGTACCCGCATTGGATAGCCTGTATGACATGGAACAAGGTTATGGCTTTGCCGCAGCGCCGGCAGGCTCGAAGAATGAGGAGCTCAAGGATTCATGGCCCGGGGATTACTTCTCTCCTGCAGTACCGACGCTGCTGATGGATGTGCCGAATGGCAATTACACCGTAACGCTGGAGATCGGTTCGCCGGACACCTCCGCCGTTACTACCGTAAGAGAAGGATTAGGCCGGATCAGACTGCTTGAGGTGAAGACCGGGTCCGGTGAGATCACCACCCGCATCTTTGCTGTGCATGTCGAGGATGGTGTGCTCAAGCTGGCTTTCGGCGGTGCTGCACCAAGTGTGCGGCAGGTGACGGTTAACCGGGTAAGCTCCATCCCTACCTTATTTCTTGCCGGAGATTCTACCGTGACGGATCAGGCCTCCGGGCAATTCCCTTATACAGGCTGGGGCCAAATGATCGGATTGTACCTGGGTGAAGATATTGCTGTGGCGAATCATGCACGTTCCGGAAGAAGCGCCAGAACCTTTATTGAGGAGAGCCGTCTGCTGCGGATAGCCAAAAGACTGCGCAAGGGTGACTTCCTGCTTGTCCAATTTGCCCACAATGATGAGAAAGAAACGGAAGAAGGTGCGGGTCCGTTCACAACCTATCAGCACTACCTGAAGCAATATATTGCTCTTGCGCGGTCAGCCGGTGCGTATCCAGTGCTTATAGCGCCCATGCACCGGCGGTTCTTCGAAGAGGATGGGGCCATCCGGAACACCCACGGGGATTATATTGAAGCTATGAGGCAGCTGGCCGGACGTGAAGCTGTGCCTTTTGTAGATCTGGCTTCACTCAGCAAAGCATATTTTGAGGAGCTTGGTGAAGCGCGTTCCAAACAAGTGTTTTTGTGGGCGGAACCGGGCCAATATGCTAACCTTCCTGAGGGAGCAGAGGATAACACGCATTTCTCGGAAGCCGGGGCGATTGAAATGGCCAGACTGGTGGCGAAGGGGATACAGCAGGCAGAGGCTGACAAGCTCAAGCGGCATCTGATCAGCAATATAGGGGATTCTTTGATTTAAGCCAGATATTCGGAGTTTATTTGTGTTTTTTTATATTCAATAAAGTTCATCTATACTTTATAATGTTCAATATAATAGTTCATTTAGTTTTAACTACACCCCTATATGTCTGGAGAGCTGAACAGTGATTAGAAAAGCGAGTGTTATGCATGTTTATCCCGATGCTTATGAGGAGTACAAACGCCGTCATGATGAGCTTTGGCCGGAGATGGCTGAAGAGCTGAAGAACCATGGCGCACATAATTATTCCATTTTTCTGGATGAAGAAACGGGCAGCCTGTTTGCTTACGTAGAGATTGAAGACGAAGAGCGGTGGGATCAGATGTCGCAGACGGAGATTTGCCGGAAGTGGTGGGTGTATATGGAGCCGTTAATGGAGACCAATCCTGATCACAGCCCGGTGTCCAAGAATTTGAAAGATGTATTCTACTTAAAATAACCGGTAGTCAGAAGTGCCCTATGACATTGCGGGGCACTTTTGTATTGTATAGCTTGCAAAGGGGTCATGAAGTGCACCGCCGTTCGATCCGGGGAGGACATTCAAATAACAATGCCAAGCACGAAGCCGTCGTATCCCTTGCTGCCTACCGTTTGCAGTGCAGTGGACTCTATCCGCGGTTCCGCGGAGAGCAGGTCCATAAACTGACGTACACCTTGTACGCGGTCATCTGTACTATGCGCTTGAATGACCTCACCATCACGCACCACGTTATCGGCCACAATTACCGCTCCCGTCCGGGCCAGCTTCAATGCCCATTTCAGATAATGAGGATTGTTCGGTTTGTCGGCGTCAATAAAGATGAAGTCAAACGGAGCATAACCCCGGGCTTCAAGTGTCGCCAGCGTCTCAAGTGCCGGCCCCTCAATCACCTCCGTTTTATCCGCTAACCCTGCCATTCTCAGATTATCCTCAGCGACGACTACATGGTCATGCTCGAATTCGAGTGAAACCAGTCTTCCTCCTTCCGGCAACGCCCTGGCCAGCCAAATGGTGCTGTAGCCGCCCAGCGTGCCGATCTCAAGAATATTAACAGCGCCTTTCATTTTAGCCAGAAGATACAGCAGCTTTCCCTGGTTCGGAGCAACATCAATCGCCGGTAATCCTGCACCTTCATTCGCATCCAGAACGGCATCCAGCACCGGATCTGCCGCCAGCAGCTTGTCATTGAAATACGCGTCAACCTTACTCCATTTGTTCTGTTCTTTCATGTGAATCCCTCCATTAGATTAAGTGTTGTATTGGATCTGTTTTAAATATAAGGTAAAATAATTCATAAAACTAATATATGTTTTTGTGGTTTACATATAATTTGATTATGAATGGGGCGGAGATAATGAACATTCATGCACTAAGGCTATTTTATTATGTTGCCGAGACGGGCAGCGTCACGAAGGCGGCTGCACGGCTCAATATCAGCCAACCGGCGGTTACCAGCCAAATCAAGAAGTTCGAGAAGGATTTGGGACTGCCTTTGTTTAACCCCAGCGGCCGCGGAATTTCACTAACTTCCTTTGGAACAGAACTGGCGAAGCAGGCAGGTAATCTCTTCACCTATGAGGAACAAATGGATGAATTTGTAGAAGACTACCGCCAGGGCAAAAAAGGGAAGCTTCGTATCGCCGCTACTTATCTGCCGGCTAATTTTCTGGTCCCCGGCTGGGCTGCCAGATTCAAAGCGGGACATCCAGGGATTGAGATCGAGATTACAACAACGAATTCCCAGCAGGCCTTTGAGCAATTGCAGCGGCATGAAGCAGACGTTGCCTTCTATGGGGGCGGAGCCAAGGAGAAGCCGGAGGATGTCGACTGGCTGGAGCTTTTCGAGGATGAGCTGTGGTTCGTGGTAGCCCCTTCCCATCCCTATGCAGACCGTACGGTTTCACTGCCGGAGATGATGCGGGAGCCGTTCATTATGCGGGAGGAGGGCAGCTCAACAAGAGAGCGCCTTGTCTCGTTATGCACGACTTATGGCCTGAAGCCGCCAGAGGTCGCATTGCAATTCAGCGGACTGGGTGAAGCCATCCGTTCGGTAATCGCGGGGTATGGTGCAAACTTCATATCCTCTCTCGCAGTGCGCGAATATGTGGAGTGGAAGCAGCTCTCCCGTGTGCATGTGGAGGGGATTCACCTAAGCAACCATATTGCTGTCTGCACGCGTAAGAATGAATCCCTGCCTGCCGCGCTGCAGCAGTTTATTGAAATCTGCCGACAATGATCAACGGATAAACAATAATTAAATATCATATTTCAATCTAAATATATTGATAAACGATAAATTATGTGGTAAATTAAACTCACAATTCCGAAGTGAGGTGCTTTTACAATGAAACGCAAACCAGGATCGACCACTTTTTTGAAGGCAGTGATTGTGCTGTTTGGATTGGCTGCACTTGCTCTATGTGTATTTGTAGTGCCGGAGATTGCGGGGTTTGCAGCAGAGCTGTATCCGGATATGGCTTACATACAGGCTCTCGTGATGATCGATCTGTATGGGGCGGCGCTGCCTTTTTACATCGCACTCTATCAGGCCTTTAAGCTGTTAGGCTACATCGACCAGAACAAGGCATTCTCGGATACCTCTGTACAGGTGCTGAAGAATATCAAGAACTGTGCAGTCGCCATCAGCGGTATGTTTGTTATAGGCATGCCCCTGTTCTATCTGATGGCGGAGAGAGATGATGCCCCGGGGATTATCGTCATCGGAATGATCATTATCCTGGCTTCCATGGTGATCGCTGTATTCGCTGCAGTGCTCCAGAAGCTGTTGAACGAAGCTATTGAACTAAAATCTGAAAATGATTTGACAGTCTGAGGTGATGACCATGGGGATTATAATCAATATTGACGTGATGCTGGCGAAACGGAAAATGAGTGTAACTGAGCTTACGGAGAAGGTGGGCATAACGATGGCTAACCTGTCTATACTCAAGAACGGCAAGGCGAAGGCGATCCGGTTCTCAACGCTCGAGGCGATCTGCAAGGCATTGGATTGTCAGCCGGGAGATATATTAGAATACACTCCGGAATCTATAGAATAAAGGGGAGCGGGGAACGAGGAGAGGACTATATTGAAATCATTGGTACGGCTGCTGCATTTCGGCTATCATCACGCGATGAGCTGCATTTTTCCCGTTGCGATCTTTGGAACCCTGGTACTTACAAGTAAAGTAGAAGTGCCCTTCATCCACCGGTATGATGCCATTCTGCTGATCCTGCTGACCGTGCAGTACCTTATGTACCGCAGCGGGCTGGAGACCCTCGATGAGATCAAGGTAATCTGCGTATTTCATGTGATTGGTCTGGTGCTGGAGATATATAAAATAAGAATGGGCTCATGGGCATACCCTGATCCGGGATACACGAAGCTGCTCGGGGTACCGCTGTACAGCGGGTTTATGTATGCCAGCGTGGCAAGCTATATGTGCCAGATCTGGCGCAGGCTGAAGATGGACATGACCGGCTGGCCGGGGCTGGCTTCTGCGGGATTACTGGGCGGAGCGATCTACCTGAACTTTTTCACTCACCACTTCATTCCGGATTTCCGCTGGTGGCTGACGGCGCTGGTGGTGATTGTCTTTTGGAGGACATGGATCATCTACCGGGTGCAGGAGCGGACGTACCGGATGCCGCTGACGATGGCTTTTTTCATTGTAGGCTTCTTCATCTGGCTCGCTGAGAATATCGCTACCTTCTTGGGTGCCTGGAAATATCCCGACCAGCACGAAGCCTGGCATCTGGTGGGCTTCAGCAAGATCAGCTCATGGTTTCTGCTGGTTATCATCAGCGTCATTATTGTGGCTCAGCTTAAGCATGTTAAGGCAGGGCGTTCATAATTCAGGATGTTCATAATTCATAATCAGCACTCTTCACTAATCGGCTAAATGTGTCGATAATAATTCTAAACATTCACATTTAGGAGATGCTTATGGATAACTTGGCAGCATTGGTCGCAGCAGCACCCTTTTTCAAACAGATTCACGCACAGGATATAATGATCGGCATTACAGATCGGGAAATATTCCATTATTATGCACCCAGCAAAGTGCTGGATTTCGGACTCTCCAAAGGAAGTCCCGTTTCGCCGGATGATCCTTCACTCGGCAATGCCCTGGCCGGACGCGCCACGACAAACCGTCTGTCACCTGAGCTGTATGGAGCAACTGTAATCTCATCGGCAGTGCCGATTTATGATGCGGAGGGGGAAGTGATCGGGGCTTTCGCTATAGCCTATACGCTGGAAAATGAAGATAAAATGGAACAGCTGACGGAAAGCATTAATCAGATCAGCGGCCAGCTTGTGGATATGGTTCAGAATGTGGCGGCCCAGTCTCAGGAGCTGTCGGCGACAACCGCGCAGATTCTGGACAATTCCCGTAAGACGGTGGAAGAGTCCAAGCAGGTGAATAAGGTTGCCGGATTCATCCGGGAGATCTCCGAGCAGACGAATCTGCTGGGCCTGAATGCGGCGATTGAGGCTGCGCGGGTCGGAGAGCAGGGGGCAGGCTTCGGTGTGGTGGCGACAGAGGTGCGCAAGCTGTCGGTACATACGAAGGAAGCTACGAAGTCGATCGAGGATTCTCTTAGCACGGTGCAGCGCTCGATCCGGGAGATGGAGCAGGAGATTGAGGCAATCGCCAAGTCTTCCTCGGCGCAAGCTGAGCTGGTTACCCAGTTCAGTGATGTGATTGAGAAGCTGAATGAGACCAGCGGGGAGATGGCCAGATTCATTTCATCCGTAATCCAATAAAATAGCATAAACAAGGCGGCCGTTAGGTTAACGGCCGCCTTGTTGTATTCAGGAAGGCGTCAGGAATTTGAACTGCCCGGAGGATGGGCATTCAGGTAAGTCCAAAAGAGAATCTGTTGTACCGGTCACCTGTTCCAGAAAGTGGCGCCTTCCAGAGAATAAGCCACACCGTGACTGGTCCCGGCTTCCCCGGTGTATACCAGTGACAGATGGTTCCCTGCCGGCTGCAGTGTGAATAACTGCTCAATATGATAGACACCTGGCGGAGGTGCGGATTCGTAGAGGTTAAGGATTACACCAGCGGCAGTTATTGCAGTAATGTCTGCTTCATGTACACCTTCTATTCCATATTCAATCTGCTTGGGCTTGCCGTTCTTCAACCCATAGGCATCCACTTTAACCGCGAAGCGTGCCGAGCCGAACCGGAATTTGCCGAAAGCCCGGACAGCGAAGTTACGGCAGGTTCTGTTCCGCAGCAGTGCGGGCAGACCTAGTCTGCGCAGCACAGCAACAGCGGAGGTGGAGATGCGGGAATCGAAGCAGAGACGGGTGGACACCGATGGAACGCCTAAAGTTACAGGCAGCGTCTGCTGATCCGAAAAAGGAAAACGGTAGGCTGTCCGGGTCCGCAGACCAAAACCGAAATCAGTGGACTTCCTTTCCGTGAAGCTTGAAGCCGTACGCGTTTTGCCATGCTCAGTAATCTCAAAGACTGCCCCCAGGTTGTCCACGGTCCACTCCAGAGCCGCTTGTCCATGACTGTCTCCAAGCCCGAGCATAATGGAGATGTCAATGGACTCCGTCTGCTCCAGCTCCTGCATGGCCCGTGCCGCGAGCAGATTGGTCAGTCCCGGAGCCAGGCCGACACTCAGTAGTGCTGCAGCCTGGAGGCCATTCTTCACCGGTTCCAGCATCTGCAGCTTGCTGAGGAATTCGCCGCTCGCCGAGACATCTACATAATGCGTGCCGCTCTGCAAGCAGGCTTCAGCCAGCCGCGTATCCTGCTGGTCCAGACACATTACAACCAGCTTCACCCGTTCAAGCAGCTTCTGGTCCAGCGGCTCCTCTGCCGCCAGCCGCAGCGGCTTCACATACCCGCCGGTACTGCGGGAGAACTCTTCGGCACGTTTCAGATTTCTTCCCGCCGCATAGACCTTCCCGGGATGCTTCTCGCCAAGAAGCCGGCATATCTGTGACCCGACATGACCATAACCACCGATGACTATAATATCTGTTTTCATTGTATCTTCTCCGTCCTTGAATATTGAATGTAAGCTTACCTGCGATATAATAGGAATTGTGTTTCATTATCCGGATTTCAAGGACGGGAGACCATCCCACATATGTGGGATTTAGAGAGGACACCAAGATGAACGAGGCGATGAAAAGCATTCTGCAGCTGGACCCGGCCCGGGGCGGGGGAGCTATGAATTCACAGCAATACAGGGAAGCGGTTATTGCTAAACTCCGTTCCTTTATTCCGTTTGCCGCAGCCTGCTGCACGACAGTAGATCCGCATACGCTTCTAACCACCGGAGCGGTAACAGAGCAGGGGCTTGCAGCTGTGCACTCTGTATTGTTCGAATATGAATATCTGCATGAGGATTATATGAAGTATGAGCACTTGGCCAAGGCGGAGCTTCCGGTAGCCTGCTTAAGCGGTGTTACCGGCGGAAGCCTTGAGAAGAGTGAGCGTTACCGCAAAGTACTGCAGCCCGCCGGGTTCGGAGATGAGCTGCGCGCAGCGCTCATGGCAGGCGGGGTCTGCTGGGGCTTCCTGACGTTATTCCGTCCGCTGGACAGTCTTCCGTTTCAAGCGCAGGAATGTGCCCGGATCGCATCCGCTGCACCGCTGATTGCTGCCGGGCTGCGCAGTTACGCCACATCGCTGACCGGTAGAGATGCAGACAGTGGGGCACCGGCAGATAACGGAATTATGATGCTGAATGAGCAGCTGGTTCCGCTGAGTGCGAATGCAGCGGCGAATTATTGGCTGGAGCAGATGCGGCAGCTGGAACGTCTGGATGTGGGCGTGCTGCCGGGGCCGGTCCGGGCTGTGTGCTTACGGGTTGTAGCGGAGGAGAGAGCTTCCGGAGCTGTCCCTTCAAGCGCTAAAATATGCCTCCAAACCGGGGATGGGGCTTATCTGACCGTAACGGCCAGCAGGCTTGACGGTCCGGAAGGCATGCTGGCCGTTTCTTTTGTAAATGCCAGATCCTCCGATGTATTTCGCCTGCTGGCCGATGCCTTTACCTTAACCGCACGCGAGAAACAGCTTGCAGAAATGCTGCTGCTGGGGTTATCCACCAAGGAATTGGCGGAGTCGCTCCATATCTCTGCTTATACCGTTCAGGATCACCTGAAATCAATCTTTGCCAAAGCTGGTGTGTCCAGCCGCCGGGAGCTGATCAGCAGGCTGCTGTCACGATAAGAAGGAGCGGGTGTCCCTGATGAATGATCTTAAAGATAGGATTAGACTTGTGCGTAAGGATGGGATGTATGGGCTGAACCTATAATTTCGGCCCAAATACAAAATTGTTGTATAAAATGCAGTGTTTTCCTCATGATTTCGGCTCAAATCCAATATTGTTGTACAAAATGCAGCAATTCTCCTCCACCATGCGGTTTAGCGGGACAATTGTTGTATTTCATACAACAATCTGCCTGAACACCCTGGTATATGCCAATACAAGTTGCAAAACGTGCAACATTTATATCTTAAAAGCTTTTTATGTCTACAAAGCTTTAATGTTTACAAAACTTGCCTACAAGCTTACCAAGTAGTTTCCATTCTGCCGGCAACGAATTGAGTGTGTGGAGTGGTCGTATTCCGCCAGTCCCACAGCACTTGGAGCAACAGTCTGTTCGCGCAGCATTCTCACATAGTTCCGCTATCTTATCTATCTATCCATCCATCCATCTATCTATCCATCTATCCATCTATCCATCCATCTCAATGTAAAAAGGGGTCTCAATAGCCATTACTGGCGTTTGAGACCCCTTTATTCCTTTATCAATGACATTGATGCGTTGCCATTACCCTTTATTTACTGACGCAAAGTCTTCAAGGCGCCGCTCCAGGCCAGAACCTGATCGAGCATGGCGTTAACATTGGCGATATGCAGATCGGCCGGTTTGAAGACAGAGCCGTTCTCAAAGTCAGTGAACAATGAGAGCAGAGGGTGTACGCGAACATCCGCTACGGACAGCTCGCCGAGAATTCCGCGTAAATGCTCAGCGGCGCGGACGCCTCCGGCTGAACCATAGCTTACGATACCGGCTGCCTTGTTGTTCCATTCTTCACGGGCGGAGTCCAGGGCATTTTTGAGTGCTCCGGTAAGACTGTGGTTATATTCCTGTACAATAAACACGAAGCCGTCCAGTGTTGCCAGCTTGGCTGCCCACGCTTGGGCCTCCGCATAGCTGTCGGTTTCACCGAGAAGCGGCAGTTTGAAATCGGCAATATCCACGATTTCGTAATTGGCATCTCCGCGTGCATCTGCAATACCTTTCACCCATTCGCCTACCTGCGGGCTAACGCGGCCTTGGCGGGTACTTCCCAGAATAATTCCGATGTTTAATGTTGTCATTGTAATTCCTCCTCGAATGTGGTTGTAAGTTTTTTGAAGTAGCTCTTATGTTTTTATTATAGCTTATAACTTAAATAAAGCAAGTTATTTTTAGAAACTATTATTAGGCGAATCTTACTAGACAGATATACTTGAAAGCACTCGATCACCATTGTGCAAAGCGGTACCATTCACAATGTTGTATGTATTGCAGCTTACGGTAGCACACCAGTTAACTTTTGCGGAGGATGGCTTGAATATACATCTATTAAGATTTTGCTCCCGTTATGTCATGATGCATAACATAAATAGGTGTATTTTAGGAAAAATCACAAAAGGAACGGATATGTAATTGATTTTAGTAGCGAAATCAGTTTAAAATATACACAACAAGTTAGTTATTCTAACATATAATTAAATCATCTTATGCATTTATAGCGAATTGAGAGGTGGAGCGGTCATGATAGAGGAAAAGAAACGGCAGGAACAACTGGAGCTCCCGCGTGATTGCACCTTCTCGCCAGAAGACTGGCGTATACTAGCCCAGTATTGGTACCCGGTGGCGGCTGCAGATGAGGTTCAGGATAAACCTGTTCCGGTGAAGCTGCTGGATATGAAGCTGGTATTGTACCGCAGCGAGGGCAAGGTGGTCATTGCCCGGGACCTCTGCTTCCACCGTGGGGCGCCCTTAAGCAAGGGCTGGGTTGAGAACGGTGAGATTGTCTGCCCGTATCACGGTTTCCGGTATAACTGTGAAGGAAAGTGTACGGCGGTGCCGGCGCATCCAAGCAGCAAGATCTCACCCAAATTGAAATTGATTGTCTATCCCGCCGTTGAACGTTATGGCCTGATCTGGACCTGCCTTGCTGGCGCGCCGGAGCAAATCCCATCTTTTCCGGCCTGGGATGATCCCGACTACATTAATATTCTAATTCCGAGCTTTGATATTGCCGGTTCCTCCGGGCGGCAGATGGAAGGCTTCCTGGATGTATCGCATTTCGCTTATGTGCATACGGCAACCTTCGGTGACCGCAACAACACAGAGGTCCCCCAGTATAAGGTATGGCGTGAAGGAGATACGGAGCTGGTAGCGGAGTATTGGAGTACGGTCAGCAACTACGGCAAAGGGCAGGAGAACCCTGCACCCGAAGGGTTCATGTGGCTGCGCGAGTTCCGCGTCTTTGCACCGTTCGCCGCTTCGCTGACTGTCTATTTCCCGGATGAGGGCAGGCTGAAGATTCTGAACTGTGCTTCCCCGGTATCCGCCCGCTATACCCGGCTGTTCTGCCCGATCTCCCGTAACTTTGACAAGAGCGCCCCTGTAGAGGATACGATAAAGTTCAATCTGCAGGTGTTCCAGGAGGATGCAGAGATGGTGGAGTCGCAGACTCCGGAGGATCTGCCGCTCGATCTGCAGGCGGAAGCCCATATCCCGGCAGACCGGACATCGATTGCCTACAGACAGCTGCTGACCAGCCTGGGACTGGGCAAGAATTATACGTCTTAACCGCAGGCGTAGCTCCTTCGAACCGTTGTTTATAAGAATAGAAAGCAGCCCGATGGTCAGCGAATGACCGGGGCTGTTTTTTGTGTTTAGTTATTTTATTCTAATTCACTTATGTCGCAGGATTCTGATGTCGCAGCATTCTGAAAATTGGAAGTGTGCTATATTGAAGGAATAAATTAGGTTTGAGGTGAGCAGATCTATGGAGATCGAATTGAATAGACTATTCGCAAGAAAAATGGGGGTTATGCTTGAAGCCAGGCTTATCTGGTACAAGCATTATTACTTCTTTTGTGATGAAATAATTGAACAGATGGATAAACCGCCATATTGGATTATGGACCTGGCAACCCAAAAGTACATTGGGGACGCTATAAGAATAGTGAATACGTACGCATTCTCAGAACCCTTTGAGGCTTTTCCGGATACTGTATACGATCTGCATATTGGCTGTCTCTATTTGCGGTATGAACGTAAGGAAATCTCCTGGGCCTCCTTTTTGACGGACTCCGGTAGATACGCAGACAATTACCAGGTAGTGAAGCAACCATGTGAATTTTTTTATTATATGCTTAATGATTATGAGGATCATGAATTCTCCAATCGGTTAGAGCTTGAACAGGCGGAGAGTGTGGAAAGAGAGTTTCAGAGTGCTATTGCTGAGGCGAAAAGGCTGTATAGCCCATTTGTTGATTATTTCCGTAACTATGTTGCCAGCCAAAGGGGGAAGTGAATCTCATTAAGCTGGCGGATGACTGTGATGACTGTATAGAAGCGAAATGAAATAAATGGCAGTAAAGTTTGAATATATAAAAACTATCCCTGGAGCTTGAGTGGTTTCTTTGGTAAAATATGGTGGTTGGGATTCCGGTACAGGAAATCGCCGCGCAAATTAGATTTGGA
Source organism: Paenibacillus sp. IHB B 3415 (assembly GCF_000802655.2). NCBI lineage: Bacteria > Bacillati > Bacillota > Bacilli > Caryophanales > Paenibacillaceae > Paenibacillus > Paenibacillus sp. IHB B 3415. The sequence continues at coordinate 14,859 of NZ_JUEI01000099.1, forward strand.
GGAGATATTATAAACTATATTGAGGTTGCCCAAAAAAGTACTGCACACTTGCTTCCCTTGGCATCAGAATTGTACGGGTTAAACGGCTACGAGTTCGAGCAGATTGAGGCGCATGAGGGAGGGCGTAATATTGTATACACCTGTGAAAAAGCAGGCGCCAGTCCCAAAATACTCAGGTTCGCTTTCCTGCCTGACCGGAGCCGCGAGGATTTCCTGGGTGAACTGGAGTATATCCGCTACGCGTATGAGCATGGAGGCAGCGTCGCGAATGTGATCAGCTCCCGGAACGGGAATCTGCTGGAAGAGATTACTCATGATAATCACAGGTATTTTGTCAGCCTGTTCACTAAGGCCGCAGGAACAATGCTGGTGGAGCATCATTACCGGTACAGGGAAGGTGTGCCCATTACCGAATATTATTATAACTGCGGTAAAGTGCTGGGGAAACTGCATCAGTTATCCAAAGAGTACACGCCGGTCCATCGCCGGTATAGCTTTTTTGACAAATACAATCCCGCATATCTGGATGAGCTGATTCCTGAATCCCTGACCTTGCTTAAGGGGAAGCTGATTGAGCTGCTTAGCACCCTGCAGGAAGTGGAAGCGAACAGGGAGACTTACGGAATGCTTCATTTCGATTACAATGACGGGAATTATTCAATAGATTATGATACCGGACAAATTACCGTATACGATTTCGACAATTGCTGTTTCGGCTGGTATATGTTTGAGCTGGCAGCTCTCTGGACACATGGAGTGGGCTGGATTCAATTTGAACCTGATCCCGGTAAACGCAAGGAATTCATGGATGATTACTTTGTCTCGCAGGGTACCGGTCAGAGACCGGGATTGAACCAGCGGTACTGGATCAGTTGCCTTTATTCATCCAAGTCACTCTAATGGAAAGTGTTGTGGATGCCTTCGAGGTCATGCGGAATAACGGCGGGGAACCGGAATGTGACGGGCGGCTGTCTTTTCTCATTAAATGCCTGGAAGACGATATTCTGTATAACGGATTTTTCGATGAGATTTACTCGTGCGACGAACCGTTTGAGTATGAAGGATGAAACAGATGCCGTCCCTTAAAGGGCGGTATTGCCGTTTTTATCCGCGAAATTAAAATAGGTTGATAACCTATGTAATTTGTGCTTTAATTCAGTAGTACAATTTACGCCTACAACAAATGTGAGGAAGTGACCAATCGTTAGTCCTTCTATGGCAACAGCTGGAGCAAAGACCTCTTGCTGTGCATATTATTGAAACGTGATGTAATTCTTTCTGAAATACAAGGAGATAGAGAACACTTATGAAAAAATCATTTGATATCCGCAACAAGCCTATATTGCTGTTCACTTTTCTCTTGCTGCTCAAGAGTGGGGTGGCGTGGTATGTTGTTTTTAATGACGGGCCTAACTGGGGCACAATGTTTACGGAAATTCCATTTTTCCTCATTGTATTCAGTCTCATCGAGTGGCTGGCACGCAAGCGGAAGATTCTCTATTACATGGTGGCCAATCTGTTTATAACGGTCATTTATTTCGCTGTGTTGATGTACTACAAGTATTATGGCGTCATTGCGACGTATCATGCGCTGCAGCAGGCCGACAAAGTTACGAAGGTAGGGGAGAGCACCTATTCCCTTATCACTCCTTATTATCTGTTTATCTTCGTAGACGTCGTGTTCTTCCTGTTCCTGATGTTCCGTCCGAAATATATTTCGCGCTGGAAAGAAAGAGGTACCGTGCGGATGAGCCGGCCGGTGCTGACAGTGATCACTGCTGTCTCCATCGGACTCTGTATCTTCAATATCTGGCCGAACCATGCGAGCATGAATGAGATCAAGAAAGCCGAGAGTATGGGCATCCTCAACTACGAGGTATATACCCTGTTCGCCGATACTACGGAGAAGGAAGAAATCATCGACAGCAAAGAGATTACGCAGACAGCTGTGAATGAATTGAAAGGCATTACCGTGCCAGAGTCCCCGCAGTATTTTGCTGCCGACAAAGGCAAGAATCTGATCGTGGTACAGATGGAATCCTTCCAGAACTTCCTGATCGGGCTGACCATTGACGGACAGGAAGTTACGCCGAACATTAACAAGCTGGTGAAAGACAATACCTATTTTAATAACTTTTATACGGATGCGGGTCAAGGTACAACCTCGGACGCGGAGTTCGTGGTGAATACTTCTTTTTATGTGCCCAAGAATGAGCCGGCGACTTCTTCCAATTATATGAACAAAACGCTGCCGAGCCTGCCGGGTCTGCTGAAATCAAACGGCTATCATACGTATACCTTCCATACCAACAGCGTGGATTTCTGGAACCGCAAAGAGCTCTACAAAGCCATCGGATTCGACAAGTATTATGATCAGAGCTTCTATGGCGACGATGACCATATTGCTTTTGGTTCTTCAGACGAAGTGCTGTTCGCCAAAACCGTTCCAGAGCTGGCCGCTCTGGATGCGAAGGAAGAGCCGTTCTATGCCATGGTCATCTCCATGAGTGCTCACCATCCTTTCCGTCTGCCGGAGGATAAGCTTATGATGACTCTGCCTGAGCAGTATCAGGGGACTTTACTTGGCGACTATATCCAGGCCCAGAATTATGCGGATTACGCGATGGGGCAGTTCCTGGATGAACTTAAAGCCAGCGGAGTGTGGGACGACAGCCTGATTGTATTTTACGGGGATCACCAGGGCGTACCGCTCTATGCGCTTGGCGATAAAGAGAAGGATTGGCTGAAAGAGCTGATCGGGTATGAGTACGGTTATACCGACATGTTCAATATCCCGTTCATTGTACACTCTCCGTCGGGAATACTGCCTGCCGAGATCGGTCATACCGGAGGACAGATTGATATTCTGCCGACTGTAGCCAATCTGCTGGGCGTCTCCGTGCAGAATCAGCTTCACTTCGGGGAGGATCTGCTGAATCAGGAGACCAATCTGTTACCGGTCCGGCATTTCCTGCCGACGGGCTCTTTTATCAACAATTCAAGTATTTATGTAACCGGAGAAGCCTACGCGGACGGAACCAACTTCAGCCAGAAGGATAATTCGGTGCTTGCTGGCGGATCGACTGAGGCGCAGTTCAATAACGTGCAGCGGCTGCTGAATATGTCTAACAGTTACCTTGAACAGCTGCCGGACCGTCCGGATGTTCAGTCAGAAGAATAGATTTAGGTTTGAAAAAAAGGGCAGAACCCCTTTTTTGTAAGCTACACAGTATAATTCTCCAGGGAAACGATCCATTTGCCGTCCTGATTCTCGATGGTGTGCAAGCCGGTATAGGAAGCCGGGAATTTACTGCCGCGGTTGTTCCAGTCTAATTCTTTTATAATATGATAGATGATATTAATGACTCCGCCGTGAGTAACAATCATGAGGTTACCTTCCGGATGGCTGTCTGCCTGGTCTTCGCATAAGCGGCCGAACGCTTCCTTGATACGTGTGAAGAACTCCAGCGGGCTTTCGCCGCCGGGATAGCGCTCGTCCATCCGTAAACCGGAGAAATACAAACCCGGAAACCGTTCATTTACGATTTCGTTCGGCATGCCGGCGATCACGCCATTATTCATTTCTCTCCAGTCCATACTGCGCTCGAGCGGCAATCCGAGCTCTCTTGCCAGCTCACCAGCCGTATCCAGAGCCCGCTGCAGATCGCTGCTGACAATACGCTTTATGTTAAATGAAGACTGGTTATCTTGAAGATAGCGGCCGAGCTTCTCAGATTGTCGGTAACCTTGCGTGATTAGTCCCCGCTGGCTCCATCCGCCACGGAATCCTTCATCATCTTTGCCGTGTCTTACCAAATAAATCGCCAATTTCCTTCGGCCTCCTGTTCTGTGAGAGTAGCATGCTTCCTTATGCGGGATGCCCTGCTAAGTTTATCACTCACTTTCCAGATTTATCAAGAGGAGAAGTTACAACCGGGATAACAAAGCTTGACAAAAGCCGGACACGGGCTTGCTTAGACAGTTCAGGTCAGGGATTGCTTAATTCGCCGGCGTGAATACTACCCGCTGCTGACAGCCTGCTGGAGTATTCCACACTTCTTCAATCTTGGACAGCGGAAAAGCAATAGGGTTCGCAATAAGCTTGCCTCCAGCAATCGCATCGATGAGCGCCGGGAATTCGGCTAAGTATCCGGCCGGAGTCACAGACCCTTGACCGCTGCCGATGATCTGGAAGTTGGCCGAGCGGAGTGCGGCAGAAGGGATAGCGGCATCCGCTCCGGCAACGGAACCAATCTGGATCCAGGTCAACAGCCGGCTGCGGTCAGCCCGGCGGGTCAGCAGCGGAATCATAGCCAACCCGGCAGGCTCGCCCCACAGATAGTCGAGAACGATATCCACTTCGTAAGCCGCCTCGCCGAGGCGCCGGGCGGCTGCTTGTGGATCACCCGCAAGCGACACCGTTACATCAGCACCGAGCGGCGTAAGCGAACGGAGGCGCTCCGGGTCCCGACCGGCAGCGATAATCTGACTGGCGCCCATAAGCTTGGCGATCTGGACCGCCATCATTCCGGAATTGCCGGTTGCCCCCAGAATCAGAACCTTGAACCCGGGCTGCGCCTGAACCCGGCGGCGCAGGGTCACCCAGGCTGACATGGCCGGATTCATAGCGGCAGCGATGAGCACGGGATCGGCATGAGCCGGAATTGGCACACTGCGCCGCAGGTCAATTACAGTTTTGTCGGCAAAAGATCCTAGAGCAGTATCTGTTGTAACGAAATAGACCAACTGACCGTCCGGCAGCCTGCCTACCCCGTCAACACCAGGGATCAGCGGCAACTCATCCGTACTGGTGTAGTGAGAGCCATTGGCTTGTGCCCGTACCCGGAGATGTAACCCGGCTGCAAGCACATCAACCAGAGCTTCATGTTCTCCTGAGGGTACCGGAGTATCGTGAATTTCATATTTCGGACCTGAATCGAAGGATCGTACAACAGCAGCATACATAATATTGGCCTCCATTTGCCCCATGGGCGGTTTGTTTGTTTGTTTGTGACACAAACTAATAAGTTTGCAATACAAACAATATAGTTTGTTTCACGTACAAAGTCAACGGCGATTATGATACAATGGAAAAAGCAGATAAGAATATAACAGAGCGCGGAGTGAAGCATATGAGCAGTTACGATGGTTCTTTTGATAAACTGGATGATCTGTCGATTGTGGACAGTCTGGTGCAGCTATCCTTCCTGATCCAGAACATTCTCGCCAGAATAGGGGCGGAGCATGATCTCTCGATCATTCAGATCCGGCTGCTGGGTATCCTCCGGGACCGGGAACCGGGTATGCTGCAGCTGGCGAAGCATCTGGGACTTGATAAATCCAGCATTACCGGACTGGTGGACCGTGCACAGCGCCGCGGACTGGTGGAGCGTACCGTTTCGCAGAGTGACCGGAGGGGATTCAACGTGAGGGCAACTGCGGCAGGGTGGCAGATCATTCATGAAGTCGGAGAGCAGATTGAGCGTCAGATTAAGGAGGTAACCGCAGGTCTTACTGAAGCGGAACGTGCACAGACTATTGCTCTTGCCAGTAAAATTCTGATTACTGCGCCTGGGGCGAGTCGCTGAACATAAAGAAGGCCATCCGCAAAGGATGGCCTTAGAAATTTCAAAGGATGGCTCAGATTATTTATAGACTCCCCGATAGCCTTCGGGTAATAATTCTGCTATTTTTTTCATTATGTATGTGAGGGTGAATTCTTCATATTCTTTTTTATCCTGCTCCTTCGCCCGCTGAAGCAATTCAAATTGTTGTCCGATCTGGATATGCACATCTGCCTTATTGAACGTTTCCGCCTTCATATTGCCATCTTGATGAATAGGTAAAAGCTTCTCTGTTCCATATAACCCGATAGGTACAATTGGAGCTCCGGTTAATCTTGCTATAAGAAGGATACCTTTCTTCGCTTCAATCAAATTGCTGGCTCTGCTTCGGGTTCCTTCCGGGAAGATCAGTAAGCTTTCTCCTTGTTTAACAAGCTTGATTATCTTTTCGAGACCCTCTTTGTCAGCAGTATTGGGCTTAATAGTTGTAGTCTTCATTACATTGACACCGATACTGGTCACTGCATTATTTGACAGCTTTTCCCCAGCTACAAAAGTCGGATCAATCGCTTTTAGAGCCTTGTCCAGCACTAATCCATCCGAATTGCTTAGATGATTACATACAAAAATAGTAGGTGTTTGTATTTCTTTTAAGTTTTCACTGCCGGTTATATGTATATTTGCATATTTGTTCAGGTAATTATTTATAATATTTTTCGATATGGATGTGACCCATTTATCCGGCAAAAAATTTATGATTCTTGCCGCTGTAGCGGTAATCATGTTCGTGTCCCCCCAATATTCACCTGTAATCTAGGATACCATTTGACAGCAACAATTCAAACATGATAACTTTACGGTAGATTAATAAAGGCAATGTAACCTAAGGGTTCAACCTCGCTGAGAAGTGGGGTTGGACCCTTTTTGCATTGCCGAACCAGAGGAGGATTCATATGCGGAGAACAGAATTGCTGCTGCAGCGGCTTGACGAAATCGGTAAGTCACTGGAGCGTACGGGCGATGCTCTATTATTATTAGGTGTTGGTTCCGTTGGGGTCGAGACGGCACGGATGGATGAGTATTCAGATTTGGATTTCTTCGTTATTGTGAAGCCGGGAGTGACCCGGAGATATATCGACCAGTTGGATTGGCTCGAAGCCATACAGCCTCTTGCCTATGCCTTCAAGAATTCGGACCTTGGATATAAGGTGTTGTTCGAGGATGGGATTTTCGCGGAATATGCTGTATTCGAGGAATCGGAGCTGGTTGACGCCGCTTACACGGAGGGCCGGGTGATATGGAAGAATCCGCTCTATGCCAATACGGCAATCGCCAGACCTTTAAGACCCCTCCCTTCCCCGAAGGAGGATTCCCTGGACTTTCCTTTGAACGAAGCCTTAACCAATTTATATGTAGGACTTGGCCGTTATGCAAGAGGCGAGCGTCTATCCGCTACGCGGTTTATTCAGGGATATGCTATAGACAGGATTCTGTCTGTACTCCATCTGCTGGAGGACGAGGTTTATTATTATCCCGACCCGTTTGGAAATGAAAGACGGTTGGAGAAGAGATACCCCCGTTTTGCAGAGATTATCGGCGGGATGATTCTGGGATACGATCATGTGCCCGAATCGGCACTATGCATTCTGGATTTCTTGGAAGAGGTGTATCCGGTCAATCCAAGGTTAAGCAATGAGATCCGGCGGTTGGCCAAGCTTATGTAAAGTAACGACCTTGCTTCCTGTTATGGGAAAGAAAGGTTCTTGAATTTCTTTCCCGAAATGCAGCCGGGGTGGAATTTGTGGTATCTTATTTCCGTCCAAAGAAATAAACGATTAAACGAAAAGGGATGATTTCCGTAGACCAGAAACTTGTGGCTGCTCTTGCCATCGAATTTAGGAACTCGCTCAAGGTGCTGAACGCCGTTGGAGATGAGACCCGGCAGGCCATCCTGATGGCCTTGCTTCAAGGGCCGCAGAATCCCGGCATGCGTGTAGGTGAGATAAGGGTGGAAACCCACTTATCCCGTCCGGCCGTTTCGCATCATCTGAAAATCCTGAAAGAGGCACAGATTATAAGCGTCCGGAAAGAAGGAACACGTAACTATTATCGTCTGGACACCGGAAGCAAGCTGATGTTGTTGAAAAGCTTAGTAAGCGAATTGGAGAAGGCCCTTGCACAATGTGACAGGTAATCATCGTATCCGTAATCCGGAAGAAAAAGGGAGGGACCGTCAATGAATCAGACAGTTCAAGCGGTGAACGGAGTAAACATTCCCCAACTGGGGTTTGGCCTGTATAAGATCAAGAGCGGGGAAGCCTTTAAGAAGACGGCCGAAGAGGCTATTCGAAGCGGGTACCGCCATTTCGATACAGCGAAAATTTACGGTAATGAAGCGGCACTGGGCCGGGTCATCCTGCACAGTGGCATTGACCGTGAGGAGTTCTTCATTACCTCCAAAGCCTGGACGACGGATCTTGGGTATCATGCGACGAGAAAGGCGTTCGAGCAGACTTGCCGGAAGCTGAACGTAACGTATCTCGATATGTATCTGATACATTTCGCGGGCCCTCATTATGTTGAGGCCTGGAAGGCGATGGAGGAGCTGTACGATGAAGGCAGGATCAAAGTCATAGGTGTTGCCAATTTCGGTATCCGGCATCTGGAGCAGCTCAAGAAGAACGCCCGGATCATGCCGATGGTGAATCAGATCGAAACTCATCCTGAATTCCAACAGAACGAATTGTATGACTATATGGTTCAGAACCGGATTCTTCATGAGGCGTGGGGGCCGCTCGGGCAGGGAAGCAAGGTGCTGCTGGAGCATCCGGAGCTGACAGCAATCGCCCGCTCTCACCGCAAGTCGGTTGCGCAGGTCATTTTGCGCTGGCATCTGGAGCGGGGGAGTATTGTTATCCCTAAGTCGTCAAATCCGCAGAGGATCCAAGAGAATAGCGAAATTTACGACTTTGCACTGAACCGGGAGGAAATGGACCGAATCCGGCGGTTGGACACGGGGAAGAGATATTCCGTAAACCCGGCAGGTCTTATGGTTAATCCGGTGTACGTGACATTCATGAAGCTATTCATTCCAAGGTGACTCCACATAGGTGCATTGGAGCATCTTCTAAGTTGGCATAGCAGTTAGCGAAGGCGCAGTCTACCGCAGAGCGAAATGGCTGTACACGTTTTATGACTGTGGAAAATAGACTTAAGGGCGCCGGAGCTGCGCCCTTTTTTCCTGTTTGTAACATTTTTAACGCGACAGCTCTGCAAAAGCATGTTATTCTATAATCAATTACCGACAGACAGTCGGTCGGTACAACTTAAGGAGAACCAAACCATGAGAATTGTAAAAGAAGCCGAAATACGCAGAAATGAAATTCTTGACGCAGCGGAAGAGCTTTTCGGCCAGAAGGGCTTTGACGGAACCAGCACGGGCGATATTCTGGGCAAGGTTGGGATTGCACGGGGGACGCTATATTATCACTTCAAGTCCAAGGAGGATATTATGGATGCGCTGATTGAACGGACGAATGCCAATATTCTGGGGGCTGCGCAGCACATTGCCGCTGACAAGAGCATACCTGTCATTGACCGGATTCTCCGCGTGGTTATGGCACTGAACATTAGCGGCGGAAGCGGAAGCAGCACGGAAATCATGGAGCATATTCACAAGCCGCAGAACGCGCTTATGCATCAGAAGATTCAAAAAGCGATCATCAGCGGTGTTCCGCCGATCCTGACACCGATTATCTGCGAAGGCATTGAGCAGGGAATATTCAACACCCAGTACCCCTATGAATGTATGGAAATGGTTGTGATCTATGCGAACACGATTTTTGATGATGACATGGTTGAAATGACGGATGAGGTACGCATGTCACGGGTACTGGCGTTTATTTCGAATGTAGAAAGGCTGCTCGGGGCCGAAAGCGGAAGTCTGATGAGCGTAATGCAGATGTTCGGTAACGGAGAGGAAGCCAGAGATGAAGACGGCGAATAGATCCGGCAAAGGGTTCAGTAAATTTCTGCTGCTCTGGTCAGGACAGCTGATTTCAGCAATAGGAAGCGGGCTTACCTCGTTCGGGCTGGGGATTTATATTTTTCAGCAGACCGGTCAGGCATCCGCCATGGCACTGGTAACTTTGCTGGCGTTTATGCCTTCGCTGCTGTTGAGTCCGCTAGCGGGGGTGCTGGCGGACCGCTATGACCGCAGGCTGCTGATGGTACTGGGCGACAGTCTTTCCGCAACAGGACTTATTTTCATTCTAATCTGTTTACTGAACGGAGAAGCGCAGCTGTGGCAGATTTGTATAGGAGTGACTATTAGCTCGGCGTTCTCCTCGCTGCTTGATCCGGCTTACAAGGCTACGGTTACGGATCTGCTCAGCGAGGAGCAATACACGAAGGCTAGCGGTTTTGTTCAGGTGGCCGGTTCGGCCAAATATCTGATTTCGCCTGTCATCGCCGGATTTCTGCTCGTTGTTTCAGATGTGAAGCTGTTGCTGGTCATCGACATCTGCACATTTTTCGTAACTGTTGCTGTAACACTTGCTGTACGCAGCGGTCTTTCCCCGAAGAGCTCCGGGCAGGCACAACCCTTTATCCGTGAATTCAAAGACGGCTGGAGAGCTGTTTCCGGTAACCGGGGCGTGCTCGTGCTTGTGGTTATGACCTCTGTAATGACATTTTTTATTGGTTTCATTGAGACCCTGTCCATGCCGATGATCCTGACTTTTTCGGACAGTGCGGTATTAGGTACGCTTGAGACTATTATTGCTTCGGGGATGCTTGTGTCGAGTGTGATCATAGGAATGCTGCCGATGAAGAAGGGGTTTGTCAAAATCCTGTCAGTGTCGCTCTTTTGCTCGGGAATAAGTATGGCGGCTTTCGGACTCCGTGAGAATATTGTGCTGCTTGGAATTTCAGGATTTCTCTTTTTTGCCATGCTGCCATTCACGAACACAGCCCTGGATTATCTGGTCCGCACCAACATCGATAATTCCGTTCAGGGAAGAGCCTGGTCACTGATTGGACTGGTGTCACAACTCGGGTTTGTCGCCGCTTATTCGCTATCCGGTGTGCTGGCAGATTATGTGTTCACTCCATTGCTGGTTACAGGCGGAGTGCTTGCAGGCAGTGTGGGGAAGGTCATCGGCACAGGCAGCGGACGGGGCATGGGACTGCTTATTATTATCGCAGGGCTGCTGTTAAGCTTAGCCTCGCTCATCATTTATCATTTGAAATCAATTAGAAGCCTTGAGAACAGAGGTGACATATGTACCACCGAATAATCCGCAATGATATTCTCAAAAGCAAAGGGATTACCCTGACCACGATGATATTTGTGGCTGCCGCAGCGATGCTGGTTTCTCTGTCAGCAATCCTGGTCGTCAATCTGTCCGGGGCCATTGATACGCTCATGAAGCAGGCCGGAACACCGCATTTCATGCAGATGCATTCCGGTGAACTGGATAAGCCGCGGTTTACCGCCTTTGCCGAGCAGAACAGCAAGGTTGACGAATTTCAGGTGCTCGATTTCCTCAATGTTGAAGGTACGAGGATTGTGATTGACGGCCAATCGCTTGCGGACAGCGTTCAGGATAACGGCTTCAGTACGCAAAGCGGGAAATTTGATTATCTGCTGGACCTGGACGGGAACGTGATTACGGCAGCCGACGGTGAGGTCTATGTTCCGGTTACCTATATGAAGGACGGCTCAGCAAAGGTTGGGAGTACGCTCGCAGTGGCCGGCAAGACTCTCACTGTAGCAGGTTTTTTGCGTGATTCACAGATGAATTCGCTGCTTGCCTCGTCCAAGAGATTCCTCGTCAGTGAGCATGATTATGCAGAAATTAAGGATTCAGGAAGCACCGAATATCTGATTGAATTCAGACTCAAGGACTTGTCCACGCTTGGCGCATTCGAATCAGATTACACCGCAGCAGGTCTTGAAGCCAACGGACCGACCCTAACCTATCCGCTATTCAAAATGCTTAATGCCATATCCGACGGACTCATGATTGCAGTCATCCTCCTGGCAAGCGTGCTGGTGGTTATTATTGCATTTATGTGTATACGCTTTACGCTCCTTGCAACCATAGAAAGTGATTACCGCGAGATCGGTGTGATGAAAGCCATCGGATTACGTGTATCTGACCTGAAGAAAATCTATCTTGCGAAATACGCAGGTATGGCCGCGCTGGGCAGTATTCTCGGATTTGCGCTTTCGTTCCTATTCAGAGGTCTTCTGCTTGAGAATATCAGGTTATACATGGGGGAGAGTGAGAACTCGGCGCTTGCCTTAGGCTGCGGAGTCCTTGGAGTACTGCTTGTATTCCTTGGGGTTACCGCTTATGTGAATAGGGTGCTGACACGCTTCCGGAAGATTTCCCCCGCAGAAGCCATCCGCTTCGGTACTTCCCAGGAACAGCCGGCGGGCTCGAAGCGTTTCAATCTGAGCGGGAACCGGCTGCTGAATACGAATGTTTTTCTAGGCATCAAGGATGTCCTGTCGAGGAAAAGTCTATACGGCACAATGCTCGCTGTACTCGTGATTTCTGCATTTATTATGATTGTTCCCCAGAACCTCTACAACACGATTGCCTCCAAAAGCTTCATCACCTACATGGGAATCGGGGACAGTGATCTGCGCCTGGATATTCAGCAGACCGGCAATATTGCCGTGAAGGCTGCAGATATTGCACAGGCTATGAAGCAGGATGCAGCCATCTCCCGCTATGCAGTGCTGACAACGCAGGCTCTCAAGGTGAAGCTGGAGGATGGATCGGAGGAACGGTTAAAGGTTGAGCTTGGCGATCATTCGATCTTCCCGGTGGCTTATTCCCAGGGAAACAGACCGGCTGCGGAGCATGAAATTGCCCTCTCCGCTGTGAATGCGGATGAACTGGGCAAAAAGACTGGCGATGCTCTTAGCGTGATGATCGACGGGGAGGCCAGGGAGCTCACGGTAAGCGGCATTTATTCGGATGTGACCAATGGCGGGAAAACAGCCAAAGCGGTGTTCACTACGAAATCGGCTGAGGTTATGTGGTCCGTTATTTATGCGGAGCTTGCAGATCCGTCGCTAACCGGCAGCAAGGTAACCGAATATGCGGACCGCTTCAATTATGCGAAGGTGTCGGGTATTGATGAATATGTTACACAGACCTTCGGCTCTACTATCAGCTCAGTCGGTAAGGCCTCCCGGGTAGCCATTACCGTGATGCTGTTCATCAATGTACTGATAACGCTGTTGTTTATGCGGATGCTTGTGGCCAAGGACCGGCATTCCATTGCCGTCATGAAGTCACTCGGGTTTACAAATTCGGATCTGACTGTACAGTATTTCTCACGTTCGGTATTCGTGCTGCTTATCGGGATGGTTCTCGGCACACTGCTGGCAAACACGCTCGGGCAGGTACTTGCGGGGGTGCTGATTTCCTCGTTTGGAGCTTCATCGTTCAAGTTCGTAATCAATCCGCTATCGGCGTATGTGTTATGCCCGCTGATGATGGCAGGCTCAGTGCTGATCGCCACAATTATTGGTACAGCAGGAACAGGGCGAATTCAAATATCCGGGAATATTAAGGAGTAGGTTATGGAGATGAAGAAGATGATTACCGGTATAAATATAACCAAACATTACGGCACCGGTGATGACAAGCGTAATGTTCTGGACGGAGTGTCTATCGAAATTAAAGAAGGGGAGTTCGTGTCGGTTATGGGACCTTCGGGCTCAGGCAAGTCTACTCTGATGTTTGCGCTGAGCGGAATGGAGCGGATTGACGGCGGACGGGTTACTTTTGACGGCAGGGATCTGGGGACACTTGCGGAGAATGAGCTTGCTGACCTGCGCAGAACGGGAATGGGCTTTGTGTTTCAGCAGCCGACACTAATGAAGAACTTGAACATCCTGGATAATATTATCCTTCCGTCCATGCGTGACAACAGGCGCAACGCAGCAGGGATTACAGAGAAAGCAAGACAGCTTATGCAGAAGGTGGGAATCGCGGAGCTGGCGCAGCGGGATATTACGCAGGCCTCTGGAGGGCAGCTTCAGCGTGCAGGGATATGCCGCGCATTGATGAGCAGCCCGGGCATTATTTTTGCTGACGAGCCGACCGGTGCGCTTAACCAGGCAGCGGCTCAGGGCATAATGAACCTGCTGTCAGAAATTAACGCGGAAGGTACTGCGGCCATGCTGGTCACTCATGATGCAACGATTGCTGCGAGGACGGAGCGGATTATGTTTATGTGTGACGGCAGAATCGTCAGCGAGATGCGGCTGCCTAAATATAGCGGCAAGGACATAGAGGACCGGGTGGAGAAGATTACGGTGAAAATGCGGGAGATCGGGATTTAACGATTGCAAATGAACGATTAGGGAGGGCTGTACGTATTATATTTATTTGCTGACACCAATGAAGAGGTGAGAGAACATGCTGACGATTAAACATTTTACGAAGAGCTATAAGGGCGGGAAGAAAGCGGTAGATGACTTAAGCTTAGTGGTCGAGCGGGGCGATATCTATGGCTTCATCGGACACAACGGGGCGGGCAAAACAACGACCATCCGCGCTGTAGTAGGTGTTCTTGATTTTGAAGAAGGGGAAATAGAAATTGATGGAATCTCCATTAAAAAAGATCCGGTAGCCTGCAAGGCGAATATTGCCTATATTCCGGATAACCCCGATCTGTACGATCATCTTACGGGCATCCAGTATTTGAATTTCATCGGCGATCTATTTCGAGTATCCAAGGCCAACCGTGAACGGCTTATTCAAAAATATAGCGATGCCTTTCAGCTAACGGCCAATCTGGGTGATATGATCTCCTCGTATTCTCACGGGATGAAGCAGAAGCTTGCAATTATCTCTGCGCTTATTCATGAGCCGAAGCTGTTGGTGCTGGATGAACCTTTTGTAGGCCTGGATCCCAAAGCTGCGCATACATTGAAGACCATCATGGCTGAGCTATGCAGCAGCGGCGGGGCGATCTTCTTCTCGACGCATGTGCTGGATACGGCAGAGAAGATTTGTAATAAGATCGCGATCATTAAGGCAGGCCAGCTCATTGCCCATGGCAGCACTGAAGAGGTGAAGGGCAAGAACAGCCTTGAGGAAGTATTCATGGAGCTGATCGACAATGATTAATATCTGGAGGTTAACGAAGCTGCAGCTGATGTCCACCTTCGGCCTGAATAAAGCGCTGCATACGAAAGATCCTGCAGAGAGACGCAAGGCGCTGCTGCTCAGCATAACGATTATGGCCGGTGTGCTTATGATTGGGGCGTTCTCCTTCAGCTACAGCTTCATGATGGCGATGGCATTTGAAGAGCTGGGACGGATGGATCTGCTGCTGGCGATTATGATGGCCGTTACTTCGATTGTCGGGTTCTTCACCACGGTCTATAAGGCAAGCGGGGTCTTATTCAGCTATAAGGATTATGATATGATCATGTCGCTGCCGGTGAAGACGAGTCATGTGGTGGCAAGCCGTGTGCTTCAGCTATATGTGATGAATCTGTTTTTTACACTGCTGGTTATGCTGCCTGCAGGTGCGGTGTATGCGATACAAGTGAATCCGGGAGTGCTGTTTTATCTGTTCTTTCTAATAACGCTCTTGTTCATCACCTTGCTGCCGATTATAGCGGCAACGATCATTGGCGCACTCATCAGCTGGGTGTCTTCGAGATTTAGAGCAAGCAAGATGATTAGTGTAGTGTTCACTTTTGCCGTCCTTATTCTTTTCATGCTGGGTTCATTTAATCTTAATGGAGACCAGCAGGAGCTTGCTGATATGGGGGCAGGGCTGGGTGATGCGATCTTTAAGCTGTATCCCCTGGCATCCGTGTATGTCGATGCAGTCTGCTCGTACCGGGTAAGTTCACTGATCTTCTTCATTGCCCTGTCTGTCCTTGCATTTGTACTCTTCTCCGCCGTGCTGGCAACCCGGTACAAAGCCATTCATACAGGCCTTATGACCAGCCACTCAGGCAGCAGGTATACGATGAAGCCGTTGCAGGCGAATTCTGCTTTTAAGGCGTTGTATCTCAAAGAGCTGCGCCGCTATTTCAGCTCAGCCAATTATGTGCTGAATACTGGTATCGGTATGGTGCTATTACTGGTTATGTCGGTTTCCTTATTGTTCGTCAGCTCGGAGAAGCTTGGCGTCCTGCTCGATATTCCCCGGCTATCCGAGTATTTGAGCACGCTGAGTCCGCTTGTGGTTTCTTTATTTGTGGTTCTGAGCTGCACTACGGCGAGTTCGATTTCGCTTGAAGGGAATCATTTGTGGATTTTACAAAGCTCGCCCGTCTCTAAACCCGCCATTATACTCAGCAAAGTAGCTGTGAATCTCACCATTACGCTACCGGTCATTGCCGTGAGCTGGGTGCTGCTTATCTATACACTGCGGACCGGATGGATGGAAAGTATATTAATGCTTGTGATCCCGGTGATCTACGCTTGTTATTCTGCCATGCTGGGCGTTATTGTGAACCTGAAGCTGCCTAAGCTGGACTGGACAAGTGAGGTTGCGGTAATCAAGCAGAGTGCAGCGGTGCTGGTATCGATGATTCTGGGGTTCATCAGTCTGGTTGTTCCGGCCGCGCTGTTCATGCTGCTTCGTTCGGTGAATGGAAATCTCATATTACTGGGCTATGGAATCCTTATGGCCGTGGTCTGCGCCGGAATGTACAGATATATACAGGTTAGCGGGGAACGGTTGTTTCTGAGGTTGTAGCCATTGTTGTCTTGAGCAGGATCAACGTGAGCACTTGGGTGGACGCTGCGCGAACGGACTGTTGTTCCAATCGCTGTTGTCCCCAGATTTTATTGATTCTCCTTAGCGGTGAAAATCCGGGGACAAAGGCGACCGCTGCCGCTTTTCCACAATCATTCCGTCCTCTCCGCTGTTTAAGCGGGAAACGATTTTATTGCGCGAACGGACTGTTGTTCCAATCGCTGTTGTCCCCAGATTTTATTGATTCTCCTTAGCGGTGAAAATCCGGGGACAAAGGCGACCGCTGCCGCTTTTCCACAATCATTCCGTCCTCTCCGCTGTTTAAGCGGGAAACGATTTTATACAAAAGAAACCACTCTTAAAGTAGGATTAAACCTTTTAAAGAAGTGGTTTCTTTGTGCTGTCTATGACAATAGCTCACCAAGACTAAACGGAATGCTATAGTACTCTATTAAGGTTTGGTGCCGCAGGCCATAAAAAATAGCATCATCGCATGTGCATCCGGGGAACGGTCGAATTGTTCATAGGCTCTGTTCAATTCCTCATACTCATATTCCGTAATGATCCCTTTCTTATAGAACCCGGTGAACCGGTTAATATCAAATTGACGTTTGAAGCCTTCTATACCATGCAGATCGCTATGCTGGAGGATGGCATCCATATCTACATCTGTATAGCCGGAGCCGGATAACAGGCGTGGCAGGCTTCGGCCAATGTTGCGGTTTCCGCCTCTTGAAGCTTGCTGCTGGACCAGCTTTTGGATAATAGCAGGCATAATCCCGATTTCAGGCTCGATTGCCCCGAACACCCCGTCGTCCACATCAATAATGACCAATTTACCGCCTGGCTTGAGGACACGTCTAAGCTCTGCTGCTGCCTGCTGCGGGTTATATAGATGAAGGAAAATTAAACGGGCAATAACAAAATCGTATTGATTGTCGGGCAGT
The DNA here is from genome assembly GCF_000802655.2 of Paenibacillus sp. IHB B 3415. Taxonomy (NCBI): domain Bacteria; kingdom Bacillati; phylum Bacillota; class Bacilli; order Caryophanales; family Paenibacillaceae; genus Paenibacillus; species Paenibacillus sp. IHB B 3415. The sequence goes on from NZ_JUEI01000099.1 coordinate 32,119, forward strand.
CCAGTCTCATACACCGAAGCATGGGCGAAGGTAAGCCGTGATTCGGGGATGTTGCTTAACCTGAGCTTAGCCTCTTCTAGTAAAGCATCATCGATATCAAGGGCTGTGATTTCACTGTGCGGCAAGTGCTCCAGCAATTGGGCGGTAACGAATCCCGGACCTGCACCGGCCTCCAGAACCTTCATCCCGTCTGCCAATCCGAATTGCTGCAAGGTGCGGTACTCTTTGTTCCAGCCCATCGAAGCCTGTTCCTGCAGGCGCAGCATTTCTGATTCTGCCCCGTTACTGACATTCTGGAAATTATACGTGGAGTTACGTACGTTCATAGCTATTGCCTCCCAACCGGCTATTTGTAAAAGTTTGAATTTGATAATTTTACCATACCGTCCGTTTGAGTTAAACTCCGCTCCAGGGAGCTTATTTAAAAACGCCCGATCTTCGCTTTGACCTGCGCAAGCAGAGGAGCAGCTATGGCTCTTGCCTTCCGGGCACCTTCACTCAAGATCGCGTCGATCTGCTCTGGTGCTGCCATGAACTCATTGTATTTCTTCCGGGGTTCCTCCAGAGCAGCATTGATCACCTGGAACAGCTCCTGCTTGGCCTCCCCCCAGCTAATGCCGCTTAGATATTGCTTCCTGAAATCCTGTATTTGAGCGGGAGCCGCAAACTCTTTGTACAGCAAGAAAATATTAGACGTATCCGGGTCTTTCGGCTCCTGGGGAGGCGTAGAGTCCGTTTTGATTTTGCTGATCAGCTTCTTCAGGTTTTCTGGTGTTTCGAACAGCGGAATCGTATTATTGTAGCTTTTGCTCATCTTCCGCCCGTCCAGCCCTGGAATCACGGATGTGTTCTCATCGACCCTATAATCAGGGAGCTTGAAGGTATCTCCATAAACCCGGTTAAAGCCCTCGGCAATATCTCTGGCGATCTCCACATGCTGAATCTGGTCCTTACCGACAGGGACCTTGTCAGACTGGAACAGCAGAATGTCCGCAGCCATCAGCACCGGATAAGTGAACAGGCCCATATTGACTCCTGCATCTGCATCCACGCCTAATTGAATATTTTGTTCATGAATGGCTTTGTACGCATGGGCACGGTTCATTAGACCTTTGGACGTCAGACAAGATAGAATCCAGTGAAGCTCGAAGATCTCCGGCACATCAGATTGCCGATAAAAGACTACCCGCTCCGGGTCCAGTCCCAGTGCCAGCCATGTAGCTGCGATACCGTAAGACAGATCACGAAACTCGTCTCTGTCCTGAATGAAAGTTAATCCATGATAGTCAGCGATAAAATAAAGTGCAGTACAATCACCGGCCCCGGCGAGTTGCAGTGCAGGCTTGATCGCACCGATGTAATTCCCCAGATGGACTTTGCCGGTAGGCTTAATTCCGGTTAATACAATTTCCTTACTCATGTTATCCCTCCGTTTATGTAATCAAAAAGGGGTCCTCTCATCCTGAAAAGGACGAGAGAACCCCGTGGTACCACCTTAATTAGCCCGAATTGTGATCCGGACCCGCTTGAACGTATCGCGACACTGCTAAGTGCCCTGAATACGCGTCTCTTGTAACGATGAGACCTTCGCCAAAGCCTACTTCCTGAAGGTTCGGTTTGGATGCTCAGAAGCCCACTTCGGCATAATCCCTACACTGATTCGCAGCAATCATCAGCTCTCTGGAGTATTCGTTATGCGTACTCTCTTCGTCATTGCAAAGTTGTATACTATTGTATTACTGTATTTTTACAATACATGCGGGTGAAAGTCAATTTTTATTATTGGATTTATGGAAACCCCCCTTGAATTTGACGCGGCGTCAAGTGATACGATAGCTATGAGATCTCAGAGAGGAGAGCGAAATGAACAGATCTGTTGCTATACAAGAAATGTCGGAGCAACTCGGGCTGACGAGCCGCACGCTGCGCCACTGGGAAGCGGAAGGGTTATTCCAAAGCGGTAGAGATGATTCCTCGGGGTGGCGTGTGTACGATGAACATGCGCTGGCAAGTATTCGGATCATGGCGGTGCTGCGGAAGATGGACATACCGATCAAAGAAATAAAGTCAGTGATTAGTGCGAATTCAGTAGCCGGGCTCAGTAAAGTCATAGTGAATAAAGTGAATTCTATCAAGAAGCAAAGGGAAGAGATAGGGGGTGTTGAGCGGCAGTTAAACCGGGTCCTCGAATACCTTGAGCGGCAGAACGAAGGCAAGCTGGACCTGGATGATATTCTTACCGAGACGGAGGCTGTGTTTATGAGCAGTTTAACGGAACCGCATGTATTCAAAATTATCGATTTACCTCCCATGAGAGTGGCTTTTCATATTGTTGTAGACGTATCTCCCGAAGACAAAGCGATGGGCCCTTTAATGGACTGGCTGAAGTCAGCGAACCTGCTGGGTACAGCGCGGCTCTTCGGTGGTAATATGAAGCCCATGCCAAGCAGTGCGGGCAAACCCTATGGTTACGGGATGTGTGCGACAATTCCAGAGGCAGTCGTTGTTCCAGAGCCTTTCAAGGAAATGCAGCTGCCTGGAGGACTGTATGCCATGCTTGGTAGCAGTGACGACATCGGCGGTTCCTGGAAAAGTCTGATGAATCAATTATCGCAAAGCAGGAAATACCGTTCTGATCGCGGAAGGCTCTGCCTCGAAGAGCATATCCGTAACGATCATCCGGAGGGCAGCGGCAACCTGTATGATCTTAACCTTCTGGAGCCGGTAAAGGCGAAATAAGTGTAAACAGGCGGGCATCCTTAGTGAAGTTCTGCCTGTTCGCGTCCAAGCACTTACATGCAATATGTCATGGTAGAATGATGTAATTCAATGTAATGTTTGGAAGTGAATTTAAGAGGAATGGCGAGGGGGCGAGGCATGGGGATTGAATTTAAGAAGGTGAGCAGTTTTCAACGGGGAACACTCTTTGAACTATTAAAAGATGCGTATTCTTTTGATTGCAGATATGAACAAAGCTGCCTTGCTGAATGGCGGGATTTTGATAACTTTTTCTTTGACAATCCGCCGATTGCAGATAAATACGGGTTTATCACAACGCTGCACGATGAAGCTATCGGCTTTGTTTTCTGGGACCCGAGGAATCTGCCGGAGGTTGCGGAAATCGGCCATAACTGCATTGCTTCAGCACACAAAGGTAAAGGTTACAGTAAAATGCAGCTTCAAGAAGCAGTGAATAGAATCCTCCAAAATGAAGTCCGGAAAATTATTGTAACGACGAATGATGATCTGGTTCCTGCCCGGCGGATGTATGAGAGTATCGGGTTCAGCCTCTCGCATAGAAGACAGAATAATCATATTGCCGGACTGGATGGCGAACACTTGGATTATGTATATTTTGTATAAAATCTGGAGGTACATAGGATGGAAGTTACTTTAAGTAAAGCGATAGTGGAAGATGCGGCAGCGATTCACGAAATGCAGACCCGGGCATTCCTGCCTTTGCTCGAGAAATATCAGGACTATGATACGAACCCTGCTAGTGAAACTGTAGAAAGAGTAGTGGAGCGGCTCAATCAAGCTTGTGTAGATTATTACATCATCCGGAATGCCGGTGTTGCGGCTGGTAGTATTAGAGTCGTGAAGAAAGAGGATAATCATTACTGGATCGGCACAACATTCATCTTGCCGGAATTTCAAGGTCAAGGCATTGCCCAGCAAGTTTTCAGCCAGATTGAGCGCATCTATGCTGACGCTAAGTCTTGGGGGCTGGCTACCATCGTGCAAGAGGAAAGAAACTGCTACTTGTATGAGAAGCTGGGTTATAGAAGAACGGGTGAGACCAAAGAGATCAACGACAAGCTGACTTTGTGCTTTTATGAAAAAACGCTTTTTTAAGGTTCACGTCGTAAAGATATTGTTCAAAGAAAATAAAGTGTTAGACTGGCGGGCGCTTCATTAATCTAACGGGCAGTTTAATTGAATAAGAAGGAGAAGGCATAAAAGAGACGAAATGACTATTCAATATTCATAAAAAGGAGAGAATTATCATGGAGATAACGCCAGTAGAACTGATAGGAAAAAGGGTTAAGATACTTCCTATGGAAGTTGATCACGTACAGGAATTATTTGATGCGGGAAACTATCCAGATATATGGGCGTATATGCCAATGAAAATAAATTCAATTGAAGATATGAAATGTCTTGTGGATGGAGCGCTTCAAGCAAAAGTACAAGGAACTGAATTTCCTTTCGTTATCTATGATAATGATTCAGGAAAAGTTGTGGGAAGCACTCGTTTTCTTGATATATCCATACCTAATCGGAGTTTGGAAATTGGTTGGACATGGCTGTCTCCGACAGTTTGGCGAACAAGTATAAATACTGAGTGTAAGTATCTTCTTTTGAAGCATTGCTTTGAAAAACTAGGGACAATTCGTGTACAAATAAAAACAGATGGTCGTAATCTTAGGTCTCAACAGGCAATTGAAAGATTAGGTGCTGTTAAGGAAGGAGTGCTTCGTCGGCATCGCATCATGTATGATGGATATGTGCGAGACTCTGTGTATTACAGTGTAATCGATGAAGAATGGCTTTTCGTGAAGGACAGATTAGAGAGTATGCTACGACAATAGCGTAAGTTCTTGATTATTAAACGAAGGGATTCGATTGTTCGATAAGATGGGCTGCGTTCGGCAGCCCTTTTTTTGTAGTGATATGTTTCATCATTAATGATTCCAACCTAACTCTTTTTATGCCCCTTTGTGAATATACATTTCAATGGGGGGGATTTAATGGAGTTACAAGGGAAGATAAGTTTAAGTGTTGGTTGGATAACTTTGTTTCTTATGGGTACTGACTTATTTGTGGTGTCTCCGTTATTACCGTTCATTTCGGAAGCATATCAGGTTAGTACATCGACCACTGGATGGATGGTAACAGTTTTTGCAGTTACATATGCTTTTTCAGCTCCTTTTTTTGGTTGGTTTTCAGATAAAAAGGGACGGAAATTATTTATTACGTTTGGTTTATTGCTGTTTGCTATTTCTAATACACTAACCGCTTTTACTCCTTCTTTTTTATGGTTAATTATAAGCCGTATTTTAGCTGGTTTGTCCGTCGCTTCAATTACCCCTTTGATTTATGCAATCATTAGTGATATTGCACCGCCAAATCGGAGGGGATCATGGCTTTCAATTGTTGTTTCAGGACACTTAACGGGTCTTTGGGCAGGAACGCCGTTCGGTACGTTATTGGAGCATTTTCTAGGTTGGCGTTCAGTATTTGTTGTAATGGCTGCCATAGGAGCAATATTGGCAGTAGTGAATTTCAAAACATGGGTTTCTATTCCAAGAAGTGATTCAACCATAAATCTACTACAAGGAAATCTTCTTCGAATATTAGGTTCTGTAAGTGTTACTACCATTTGGGCAATTTCGATGTACACTCTTTATGTTTATTTGGGAGCAGCTCTTTACTCCGAAAATAGATTCTCGTCATCAGAAATCGCATTAGCTGTTACTTTTTATGGTATCGGAGCGGTTTTAGGAAGCCTTATAAGTGGACAATTAACAGATAAGTTTGGAGAAAGAAAAATTTCAAAGGCTACACTAATTTTCTTGACTCTTATACTCATTTGTTTAGGGATATTCTTCTCATCTGGCGATTGGGTTTATTTCTTTCTGTTTATATGGGCTTTGGTTGGTTATGCAGGATTCACATCATATCAAGCAAGATTGGCAATGGAATATTCAAAAGAACGAGGAATTGCAATGGCATGGAATAATACAGCTTTATATATAGGTATCACGATTGGTTCAATGATTGGAGGTTATGTCATATCTAATTGGGGATATTCACTGCTCCCTTATGTTTGTAGCGGCGCAGCAATCGTTAGTTTTATACTCAGTACCCAAAAGGTACAAGAAGCCAAAAAAGAATATGTTTTTTCAGAAGATAGATGACCTCAGAACGAGGTCTTGTTATTTAGCTAACGGGAAACGTTAGTTTAACGACAATAGCGGCAGTCTAAGACTTTATTTTTCAAGTCTTGTTCTGTTCGCTGCTCGCGTTAAATCAACGACTCCAGTCTAATACTTTATTTTCACCGAACAGATATAAAATGCTGCATTCTGTACAACAATTTTCGATTATGGACGTTTTTGGGAGGAGGATGTTGTATTTTGTGCAGGATTGTAAATAGTAAGAGATATAGACAAGTGCTTGACAAGCAGAATAATAAAAAGTAAAGTGAGAATATAAATTATCTTAACTTAAAGATAATATTCAACCTAATATCTTAAAGTAAAGATAAAACATTAATATAATCTAACTAAATTTAATTAGGAGTGAATTTAAATGAAAAAACAAACTATGGGCATTCATCATATCACCGCAATTGTCGGCCATCCGCAGGAAAATATGGATTTTTATGCAGGCGTATTGGGACTCCGGCTGGTTAAGCAAACCGTCAATTTCGACGATCCCGGAACGTATCACTTTTACTTCGGCAACAATGGAGGCAAGCCGGGGACCATTATCACCTTCTTCCCTTGGGCAGATGCATATCAGGGTAAAATTGGCGGGGGGCAGGTCGGCGTTACTTCATATGTGATTCCGGTAGGGGCGATGGCTTTCTGGAGAGAAAGACTGACGAAGTTCAAGGTTGCTTTTACCGAAATAGAGCGGTTTGGCGAGCAGTACCTGGAATTCGATGATCCCCACGGTCTTCATCTCGAACTGGTGGAACGGGAGGCAGGAGAACGTAACGAATGGACCTTCGGCGGGGTAACACCAGAGGTTGCGATCAAGGGCTTCGGCGGTGCTACACTGCTGTCCACGCATCCGGAACAAACGGCGGAGCTGCTGGAGAAAGTGATGGGACTTACATTCGTAGGACAAGAAGGCGATGTCGCCCGTTACCATTCCACTGCGGATATCGGAAATGTAGTTGAACTCAAGGTAACTGCGGTGCAGCGCGGCGAAATGGGTGTCGGCACCGTGCATCATATTGCCTGGAGAGCGAAGGATGATCAGGATCAGCTTGAATGGCAGGATTATGTGCATGATAATGGATATGGAGTAACGCCAGTTCAGGACCGGAATTACTTCAATGCTATTTACTTCAGAGAGCATGGGGAGATCCTGTTTGAGATCGCCACTGATCCTCCGGGCTTCGCCCATGATGAATCGCCGGAAACGATGGGCAGCCACCTGATGCTGCCGGCACAATATGAGCCGCACAGAGAACAGCTTGAGCAGGTATTGCTGCCTTTTACCGTAAGGGCAGTAGATTAACCGACTTTCAGAGAAGAGGGGATGCTAAGATGATTTCAATTGATCCACTGCAGAATAGCGAGCGGGATAATTATAAGCTTCTCACCGGGAGCATTATCCCGCGGCCGATTGCTTTTGTCACGACGATGTCGGGGGAGGGTATCTTGAATGGTGCGCCGTTCAGCTACTTCAATATTGTTTCCTCCAACCCGCCGATGATCTCCATTTCGATTCAGCATGCTGCGGGCCAGTCCAAGGATACGGCGCGGAATATTAAGCAGACGAAGGAGTTTGTCGTTCATATTGTGGATCAGCAGAATGTCGGGCAGGTAAATATCACCGCAGCACCCCTTCCTCCGGACCAGAGTGAAGTTGCTTTAGCGGGATTGACGCCTGTAGATAGCCTGCAGATTGCTGTTCCGGGGGTTAAGGAAGCGAAGGTGCGGATGGAATGTACACTTGAGCATTGTCTGGAGCTGCCTAATAATGACCTGATTATCGGCAGGATTGTACAGTTTCATATCGATGAGGATATTTATAATCAGGGGAGAATAGATCCGGTACAGCTGGGAGCGGTAAGCCGTCTGGCGGGGAATAATTATGCGGGGATTGGTGAGGTTTTTACCATAGAGCGACCGGTTTAAGGCTGTGCTGGTAAGCAGGCAGTCGTAGGATGTCTGTTATACTCAGATTCTTATATCTGAACAACAAAACCCTGGCGCAAGCGCCAGGGTTAATTATGTATCGGGAAGTATTGCATACAAAGAAGTAATATGTTAATGTTAAAGAACTGTTGACTTTTTTTAAAAAAAGAACGGAGGTTACACATCTTATTTATATTTTAATTATAGCAAAGGGACATCCGGTTTGTCAACCCGCCAGTTTGGGATTATTTCAGCGGGGAAGATAAGGAAAGTGTAGGCGCGACGTAATTAAATTTTTATCCTTCAAGAAAAGGGAGTGGTCAGGTGATGGAGAAGATAAGCAGCTGGGAGCAGGAGCAGGAGTGGCTGGAGCAGGTAAAAGAAAAGCTGAAATTGGGGATCGCTAACCTGGAGCCGGAGGTTGGCCGGTTAAAGGAGCAGGCAACAGATATCCGCAAAAGATTCTGGGAAGAGGTAACGGTGAATACCAGCACCCAGGAAGACTTCGAAGAGAGCTTCTTTACCATAACTCAGCAGGATGCCGTCTTATCTGAGCGGGAACGCAGCCACGCGCGGAAGCTGCAGCAGTGGAAGAATATGCAACGGCTGCTGCCGTCCCCTTATTTCGGGCGGATTGATTTTCATGAGGATGGCCAGAGTGCTGAAGAGCAGGTCTATATCGGTGTCTCTTCCTTCGTCGATACAGACGGACTGAGCTTTGTGGTCTATGACTGGCGCACTCCAATTGCGAGCCTGTACTATGACTATCCGCCGGGAAAAGCAGCCTTCGATACACCAGGAGGACGGATCAGCGGAACAATGAGTCTGAAGCGGCAGTACCAGATCCGTAACGGCCAGCTTCAGCATCTGTTCGATGCGAATGTAACGATCGGCGACGAATTGCTGCAGCAGGTGCTCGGCAAGGGTGCGGATGCCCAAATGAAAAGTATCGTGGCAACCATCCAGGCGGAGCAGAACGCGATCATCCGCAACGATAACAGCCAGATGCTCATTGTGCAGGGAGCGGCCGGCAGCGGCAAAACATCAGCAGCGCTGCAGCGTGTAGCTTACCTGCTGTATAAACACCGCGAGCGGCTCTCGGCGGATCAGATCGTGCTGTTCTCACCTAACCCGATGTTCAACAGCTATGTGTCTACTGTTCTTCCCGAACTTGGTGAAGAGAATATGCAGCAGACGACCTTTCAGGAATATCTGGAAACTTGGCTAAGTCCGGAATTCCGGCTTGAAGATCCGTTTGATCAGATTGAATATGTATTAACCGGGGAGCAGGACAGGGGTTATGGGTCCCGTCTTCAAGCCATTGAATATAAGGCATCGGAAGCCTTCCTTCGGGCACTTCAGGGCTATTCGCAGTGGCTGAAGCAAGAGGGCATGCTGTTTAACGACATCTGTTTCCGGGACCGCGTGCTGATCTCAGGAGAGCAGATCAAGACCAGGCTGTATAGCTATGATCCTTCGATTCGTCTGCCGAACCGCGTCACCCTGGTGCAGAAATGGCTGCTGGAAGAGCTGGCCAGACTGCAAAAGGAGGAGCAGGGAGCGTCCTGGGTACAGGAGGAGATGAATTACCTCGATAATGAGCAATACGCTAAGGTATACGGCATGCTGCACAGAGAGAAGGGGGTGTTTGACTTTGCCGAGAAATACCTCCGGCTTCAGGAAATGCTGGTGCACAAGCGCGAGCTGGATGAGAGTGATTTTGATTACGCCGAACGGGAGGAAGAGCTGCTGGGCGAGATGATCGTGAAGGAGCAGTTCAGACCTCTGAGACGGGGAATCAAGCGGTTCACATTTATCGACATGAGCGGGTTATACCGCCAGCTGTTCACTGATGAACGGGCCTACAGGGAAATGACAGGTGAATCGGAGGTGCCGGAGCTTTGGCCGGAGATCTGTGCGCAGACGAAGGAGAAGCTGAGCGGGCAGGAACTCTTTTATGAAGATGCGACACCCTATCTGTATTTAAAAGAGCTGATCGAAGGCGTCCGGACGAACACGCAGGTGCGGCATATTTTCGTTGATGAGGGCCAGGACTACTCCATGTTTCAGTATGAGTTTCTCAAAAAGCTGTTTCCCCGCGCCCGTATGACGGTCCTCGGTGATTTCGGCCAGGCGATCTTCACGCAGGCGACGAATCTGTCAGGTGCGGGTTCACCGCTGGTTCAGCTGTATGGAGAGGCGGAGACTACGCAGTATCAGCTGGTCCGGAGCTACCGGTCAACTTATGAGATCGTGGAGTTCACGAAGCCGCTGTTGCCCGGCGGTGAGGTGATTGTCCCTTTTGAGCGGAGAGGCAGAAAGCCTGTTCTGGCTAAGCTGGAGAGCCATAAGATGAAGGCGGAACGCATAGTGAAAGATATTGCTGCGCTTCAGGCGGAAGGGTACACTTCGATTGCCGTGATTACGAAGACTGCAGCTGAGAGTATAGAAGCTTATAAGACTCTGACCGCCGGAGGCGCCGCTGAGCTGCGTCTGATCACGAAGAACACGCCTACTTTCGAGAAAGGGGTACAGGTGATTCCTGCTTATCTGGCCAAAGGCGTAGAGTTCGACGCTGTGCTGATCTACGATGCTTCCCCGCAGACGTACCAGAGGGAGAACGAGCGGAAGCTTTTTTATACCGCAGGTACACGGGCGATGCATGTGCTTCAGCTGTACACGACGGGGGAATGGACGCCTTTCATCCGGGAGGTAGACCCGGCATTGTATGAACTGACGGAGCGATAAGCGCAGGTTATCCTGGGGATTTCTTGAAAGGAAAGGAGCGGAGGTATGCTGATTTCCAGTCATTTGAACAAGTATAGACAGACGATTCTTGAGCTCCCGGAAGATACAATGCTGTCCAAAGCGGATTTGCTGGCCAGTGATCTGCTCATGAAGCGCAGCGGCCTGCTTGAAATGTATTATGCTCCGCACAACGAGTATGTCAATCCTGCTGCCAAAGTGGTGATTATCGGAATTACGCCCGGATGGACACAAATGAGAATAGCGCTGCAAGCAGCCAAAGCCGGCCTTAAGGCTGGACTCTCCGATGAGGCAGTGTGCAGGCTGGCGAAAGAAGCGGCCGGCTTTGCCGGAACAATGAGAACCCACTTAATTGACATGCTGGACGGACTTGAACTGCATCGATATCTGGGTGCCGGATCTTGCGGGGATTTGTTTCAGGATCAGCATGAGCTGCTGCATACTACTTCTCTGCTGCGGTTTCCGGTTTTTGTGGCGGGGAATAATTATAACGGAACCCATCCCCGTCTGCTGAGCAACCCTTTTCTGAACCAGACTGCCTTACGCTCATTGCAAGATGAACTCAGTCTCATGAATCAGCCGTTAATCATACCTCTGGGCAAAAATGTAGAGCAGGTGCTTCAGCAGCTTGCAGCGGACGGGGTGCTGGATGCAGGAGATTGTCTGTGGGGATTCCCTCATCCTTCCGGCGCCAATGGACATAGACATATGCAGTTTGCCAGCCATCAGGAGTCCATGCGAAATAAGATACGTGCGCTTAGCGGTAAATGAAGAACGCTCTGAATATATATGATAAAGAAAATATGAACAGTAACCGACCGGCTGCGCAGCAGCTGGTTTTTTTGATATTTAGTAAATTATGATTTTCGTTTGTTGTGGATGAATCCTACTGAATCTCCTGGAAGCCGGCCATATGGGACAATCAAGGGGAAGTCCCCTGGAATTCCCCAGACGCGGGCCGAAGGAGTAAATGAGGGGCATTAGTGCTGAAACGATAGGATACCAAGTTACTCTGACCGGAGAGAGGTAGTTTATGTTTATGTTCTGGTCTCCGTCTAAGCGGAATGTTGACAACGGATATTAGTTACACTAAACTGTAACTAACACACTAAGATGTAATAGAAACAGATGACTGTAACTAATGTTTCTATAAGAAAGGTGATTATTATGAACACGTACACCGCGAAGCAAGTAGCCGAAGTACTGCAAAGCGAAGATCCGCAAATGAATTTGCGGACGGTCAGGTACTACACACAGATTGGTATGCTTCCGCCGCTCGAGCTGGTTGGCAACAAGCGGGCGTATACGGATAATCATCTGCATTATTTACGCGCCATTCTCGTTTTGTCCAAGGGCGGCGACACACTCTCCTCGGCTCAAGAGAAATTAGCGGATCTGGCGATGGATGAAGTGATTAAGATTGGTGAGAATCTGCGTTTGTATCAGTCAGACCAGATGATTCGGAACGAAATACTTGTTGTCAATGAAGATGTGATTCTCTCGGTGAGTCCGCGTATCCCGCCAGCGTTGAAAGAAAAGATGATCGAAACCGTCAACCGGTTACTTAAGGAGGAGGGACACTCATGATACAAGTCCGCTATGCCAAATCTGCAATTGAAAATGCAGAAGGTATGAATCATCTCTGGCTTCAGATTGCTCCGTTGGGTTCAGTCCAGAATGCCCGGGTGCAGATTACTCTGCCGGCAGGACTTCACCGGGTGTGTAATCTAAATGGTGCAGACGAGGACAACGCCGGGGTGATATCGGTTCTTGAGCCGCTGGTTGTAACGGATCTGTTCATCGAAATTTTTACACTGGAGCCAATCCCCTGCGGGATGCACTATATTACTGTTGAACTGTCATACAAAGACTATGTAGGATCGGGCACCAGTATCAGGCAGGAGATTCCGCTTATCGTCGTACCCGAAGAAAAGTCAGGTGATATTGATACCGATGAGGAAGTGGTGCGAAGAATTAAAGAACTGCAGCTTCTGCCTGGCAGTGGTGAGATGAACGAGGATAATGAGTACCCCCCGGTCAAGCTGATCAGGATTGACTCCAGTAATGTATCCGAATGGGAGAAGAAGTACCGCGTCGAAGGGGCAATTGAATAGTACCGTATTTTTGGAAATCCTGCCCATCATGGCTAAGAAAAGAAGAGCCAGCGGACAAATGACCGCTGGCTAGAAAACCAATTCACCCGTTAGGGGGATTAGAACGAACTGGATAAGCTCAGAGAGGAGGGGAAGCGGAATTAGTTGGATTTCCTCCACTTGCTGATGAACGAATGGTAGCATCTAAACCAACAGTTGGAAAAACAACACTTAAATCCGCCCATTTCATCCACAGTAGCGAAAACTAACTAGATTAGATGCTGTTTTTCAGACTGTTGAAAAAGTCGATTTTCAAGCTGCTACATTCCCGGAAATTC
>NZ_JUEI01000100.1:0-30325 GCF_000802655.2 Paenibacillus sp. IHB B 3415
AAGGGATAGGCGAATGCGACCAGCAGGAAGACCACTATCAGAATGGCAGCAGGCACTATGGTGCCCAACATATAGATCCCATCCAGTGTTTTCGGTTCCTGGACATCCAGACTGGAATTGTATCCTACCAGACCTATGGCAAATCCTCCAACGCCCCCGGCTACTGCTTGTCCAACCTTGCGTGAGAAAGAGTAAACGGAGTAAATGGTCGCATCTTCCCGTAGTCCTGTTGAGGATTCATGATAATCAATGATGTCGGTGATAAACGCCCAGATTACCAGGTTGAAGAAAGCGTATCCGAACAGACCCAACGCGGAGATAAAAACATATTGGTTAGCCGTAAGGCCGGGAATGAAGTACAGCGCAGTAAAGGTTGCGATGGTCAGAATCAGACCCGCAGCAACAATTTCTTTTTTTCCGAATTTTGCAACTAAAGGCTTTACAAGCGGAATGGCAATAAGTACGGTTACAACCTGTATAACACCTACCAGACTTAATGCTGTAGTGCTGCCGAAATAATCCTTAAATATGTATACATTCGCAGTAGAAACCAAAATCAGGAAGACCATGAATACCAGGGATGCTGCCAAAATAGACATCATGGGTCTGTTGCGGATCAAACCTTTCATTGTAATTACAAGTGACTTTCGTTCGTTGTTACCCGTACTATTAGCTGTAATTCGTTCTGTAGTCAACCGGTAGCATCCCATATAGGAGGACAAAGCTAAAACCCCGAAGAAAATAGAAGCCATAAGAATACGGCTAGCATCAACTTTATTATCAACAAATACAATAAGCGGTGCGACCGCATTGATAAATAGCTGGGCAACCGTCGCACCTAACGTGCGGAATGTGGATAAGGTTGTGCGCTCGATCGGATTGCTGGTAATTACAGAGGCCATTGAGCCATAAGGAATATTAACAGTGCTGTACAATGTACCCCATAAGATGTAAGTTACATAAGCATACGCCAGATAAAAGCCATGCGACATCCCTGGGATATGCACGAACATCAGCACCCCGCTGAGCACCAACGGAAAGGACATTCTGAATATCCACGGCCGGAATTTGCCATGCTTCCCGTGTTTTCGTGTATCAATGAACCTGCCCCAAGTTACGTCCGCAAGCGCATCCCACAATCGGGCGATCATGAACAGCAGCCCTACCGCCACAGGACTAATGCCGAAGATATCTGTGTAGTACACCATCAAATAAGATCCTACCAGCATAAAGAAGAAGTCATTGCCTAAATCCCCCATCAGATAGCCGATTTTATCTCTTAAGCCAAACTTTCTTTGCTCTGCCTGAATTCGTGGCTGCTGCGTGCCTGTCTCTAAGTTCATGTTTATCCCCCATAAAATATTGGTTTGGTGTTCCTTCAACCGGTAGTTACGTTTTATTTGCGGTTTTTATAATTAAAATCAGGAATGCCTGTCCATCTTCTGCGCAGCTCATGAGCAGCCGCCTTCGGCTTACGCTCTCTGGTGAAGACTCCCTTTTTATTACCCTGAACCCGGATAATCCCCTGACTGGTGGCAAAATCCGCAAAGTTCCAGACCTGTTCACCAATGAAATTGTCAAATTCATCGAAGACTTCATGATTGGTTCTGTAGAACTCCACCTGATATTCTTCCGTAAACATAATAGGCTCCACATCGTGAAGTCCAGCCACGGTATCCGCTCCATATTCGGTCATCATAACTGGTTTACCCGGGCAGCGTTCAGCCCAGCCCATAAACTCCTCGCGCAGCTTCACCTTTGCGGATTCAAGATCGCCGCCGTCAATATACCAGCCATAATAACGATTAAAGGCCAGAACGTCGATCAAGTCTGCAATCCGGTCCGCCTGCGGAGAAGATTCCACATGAGTTACCAGCGTAACGGGACGCTTCTGCGGATCGGCTCCTTTCATAAGCTCAATCAGCGGTTTAAAGTATTCATAGGCACCGTCTTCATAAGTAGCAGGCTCATTCGCCACATTCCACATCACAACACAAGGGTGATTCTTATCACGCTTCACCAGATCGCGGATGACCTCCTGATGATGATCAAAGGTCTGTACCTCCTCCCAGGTATTCTTCTTGTCACCTCCAGACAGCATGACCAGGAAATTCAAGTCCAGCCCTACAGCAGGCGTCTCATCAATAACAACGAACCCTTCGCGATCTGCGAGCCGCATCGTTTCTTCGGCATAAGGATAATGTGCCGTACGGAACGAATTGGCCCCCGACCATTTCATCAGATTAAAGTCCAGGATCGTTGCCGCCTCATTAAAACCTCGTCCATGGAACGGCGTATCCTCATGCTTACCATAACCTTTGAAATAGAATGGTTTGCCGTTAATCAGGAACTGCCCGTCCTTCACCTCCACTGTTCTTACACCGAAAGGCTGTTCGTACACATCGCTTATAATCCCGCCCTCAAGCAGCTCAATTCGCATTGTATACAGATAGGCGTTTAACGGTTCCCACAGCCGCACAGCGGGGATATTGACTGTACCCTTCAAGCCTTCAGCCACAGCCGCCTGCTGCCCGGCCTCATCCAGTACAATGACACGGACTGCTGCCGAGCCGTGTGCTTCCACTTCATAGTCCACAATCCCTGATTGACCCGCGATATCCGTAACAATCGTGACATCCTCGATGAACGTTTGTGGTGTAGTATAAATTTTCACAGGACGCTGAATACCCGCATAATTAAAAAAGTCAAAATTAGCCCGGTTGCCCGACTTGATCCCGCCCCCCGGAAGCTCAGTTTCGGTATATAGTCCGACCGGAAGGGTGGTATAATCAACAACATTATTCACGGCCACAGTTAAGCGGTTTCTTCCAGCTTGAATGTACTCATTAAGCTCCGCTTCGAACGGAAGGAATCCGCCTTTATGCTCTACAGCAAACTCACCGTTGACATATACCTTAGCCAAATGTGTCGCTGAGCCTAACCGCAACACCAAGCGCTCCTCCATCAGCTTAGCAGGTAGTGTAAACTCTCTTTCGTACCATACCCAGCCCACATGATCTCTGATTAAAGCGGTTACACCGATGTCATTATAAGAAGAAGGAACCGCCATGGGAATTGTATCTTCCAGCCTATTCTTATGCCACTGCTCTGTTAATCCTCTTCCGTGGTCCAGTTTAAAATTCCATACTCCGTTCAGATCAATCAAACTGCGCGTTTCGGTCATGATTGGATACAACATTAACATACCTGCTTTCAATAATTTACTTGTGTACTGCCTGATATCGCTTTCATGTCTTGACTTTATTCTAATACCGTCCAAGCTACTGTTATGGTATAATTTTTTCGTTTATAGTAATTTATTATCTCGGAGGAGTGACATTCTTATGACAAGCACAGGCGGGCATCCCGTTCAGGAACGCATCTGTTCACTCTTTCATGAGGTTACCATGCTGCCTATTTTCTATATGGATGCCAACAAACAGATCCGCTGCAGCTTTCCCGGAGACATCATGCACAATCCGCTATATTCCAGTCTGCAGGAACAGGCAACCGATTGGCTTAATGCTCCGCCCGGAAAGTCAGATACCACCGTGTATTCCACTCAGGGATTGGAGAATTATATCGTGACCACACTTCATAACAGTGAAGAGCCTGGAGGCTGGATCATCATTGGACCGACTGTAGTGGCAAAATGGCCGGAGGAGCTGCTGACGGGTCTTCTTCATGAACTGCAGCTCATTCCGGGCCAGCGCCCGGTCTGGTTCGGATATTACCGGCAGTTGCCTGTAGTGATTAAGCGTAGACTGCTCCATACCGCAATGCTGCTACATGAATGGCTGACCGGCCAGAAGCTTGATAGCGATAATCTGATTGAAATGCCTGCATCTCTACTGCCCAAGCGGCAGCCTGCCGCACAAGCTTTTCTCCATCTGGCTGACAACCGGGAATCCGGTGTATACCACCATACACCAGACGCCGAGCATAATATATTCAAGCATATTAAATCAGGGGATAAGCGGGAGCTGATTCAGGCTTTTCTCGCTAAGCCCACCCAGAAAATCGGCCTGCTGTCGAAACGCAGCCCGCTGCGGCATCAAAAGAACTTGGCGGTATCCGTAATCACGTTAGCCACCCGTACAGCTATTGAGGGAGGAATGTTTCCTGAAGAGGCATATACCTTAAGCGATACACACATTCAGCATATTGAGGAGTTGACTGATCTTGGAAGGGTAGAACAGGCCTTGCTTCAAGCACTTGGCGACTTTGCTGACGGTGTAGGCAGCAATATGGAGCAACGGGTGTCCCGGCCCGTCTCTGCCTGCCAGCATTATATCTTCGACCATCTCTATGATGATCTTTCGCTGTCCGTTCTGGCTAAAGCCGCAAAGATCAGTCCTGCTCATTTGTCACGCCAGTTTCGCAAAGAGGTTGGCGTCAGTCTGACTGAATATGTCCAGCGGCAGCAGATCGGTGAAGCCAAGCAGCTGTTATTGTTTACAGATTCACCGATCTCCGATATTTCTTCCCGCTTGCGCTTTCATGACCAGAGCTACTTCACTAAAGTATTCAAGAAATATACCGGCGTCACGCCTAAACAATTTCAGTCCCGTTAAAATTGATTACTGATAGTATTGATGACAGTTAAGCTTACTACGCAAGACAAACAGCCTTCCCTTCTGCCGTGTCAAGCGGCTTTAAGGGAAGGCTGTTTCGGAATTCGGGTGAGCTGCGGCGCTGCTAGGCTGGCTACTCCGGATCCTTGCGGCTCCATTTGCTGCGCCAGACAGACCATGCGAGCGGCAGCGTGCCGAACCATTTCTCGGCCCAGGGCTGCTTCTCTGCCTTCCGCCTTGCATGTACGGCGCGCGGGTCCTCCATATATATGACTACTTTCTCCGTAATGTATTTCACCAGATCATCTCCGCTGGTTGCCATTACTATCCCTCCCATGCAGGTAGCTGGCGGATCGCCGCCTGCTGCCCTGCCCTTTTCTCCATGGCTTTAGTGTGCTCCAAATCCCTGCTCTCTAAACCGGAACCGCTGAGCTTCGTATAGGTTTGGCTGATAAGGCACAATCTAACAGAGATTCCACACCTAAGATACAATGATGATTCCGGCAGGGAGGTTATTCACTTGAGAATTTCGGAACATTCACAAGAACATACTGCAGGACAGGCAAGCCATTCCGGGAGTCATTTCCGTCCGGGGCCAAGACTGCGGAGGATACTGGCTTCAGCGGGAGTGCTGCTTCTGCTTACAGCGGGAAATGCCGGGACTCTCCAGGCCGCCACACCGGGGGTAGACCACTTAACCGACAACCCGTCAGACCGCCAGCATATGCTCGGTCATGACCAGCGGATCATTCTGATTGATGCCGGACACGGAGGGATTGACGGCGGAACTTCACACGGCACCATCCTGGAGAAGGATATTACCCTGGCGATCTCACGCCGGCTGTTTCTCCTGCTGCGCAGTGACGGCTTCGATGCCATACTGAACCGGACCGGCGATTATGCGCCGAGCGATGAGAATCTCTGGCTGCGCAGTAAATCCCGGCACCTGCGTGATCTGGCCCAGCGCAAGGAACTGGCCGAAACGCTGCCGGCGAATGTCGTGGTCAGCATTCATATCAATTGGGCAAAGTCACCCTCCAAGCATGGTCCGCTTGTCTTGTACCGCCAGGAAGGACGCAGCTTCCTGCTGGCCAGATTGATTCAGGATCAGCTGAACGGGCTGTACGGGATGAAGAATGATCCCAGACAAGGCAAACCCTTCTACCTGCTCAACAAAATAACCGCCACAACGGTTATCGTCGAGGCGGGATTTGTAAGCAGTCCGGCGGACCGCGAGAAGCTGTGCACCCCGAAAGGTCAGGAAGAGATTGCCGAGGCGGTTGCCGACGGAATTGCGGCGTACCTTATGGAAGTGTGACCTGCGAATTCCATTTCCACTCTTCCCGGACAAGCTCGGAGATTCCAATAAACTCAACGCTGCCCTTCATTCCGGCAATGCCGCTGCGGATGCCCGCTGCGGTTTCTTTGCCTTGAATGCCGACGTGGCCAATAGTCACACAGTATCTCTGGCTCATGGCCCGCTCCTGGACCAGCTTCATCTGCTTAACCACATGGCCGGCAGAATGCACGTCGTCCAGGAAAATGTGGTTCTCCACTGGCGGGAGTCCCAGCTCCCGGGCCATTTTACCGGCAACTGAGCGATAATTGGTATGGCTGTCTACGAAGAAAAGGCCGCGCTCCTTGCAGACCGCGAGCACAATCCCCATCACCCGCTCGTCACCGGTCACCTTGGAGCCCATATGGTTGTTAATGCCAATCGCATAAGGAACATTCTCAAGCGCTGCCTCCACCCGCTGGCGGACTTCTGCATCACTCATCCTGGTGAGCACCGCACCTGGTCCAAGCCATTCCGGCTTGCCCTGGCGCGGCTCCATCGGCAGATGAACCAGGACATCGAAGCCAAGCTCGTGCGCACGGCGTGCATCCTGCTCGCTCGAGGGCAGGAATGGCATCACTGCAACGGTAATCTTGACCGGGAGCTTGAACATCTCCTCCGTGCCCCGCATGTTGTTGCCGAAATCATCGACAATGATGGCCACACGGCTGGGCAACTTCTTATTCTCCACTTGACGGTCAACTGAACCGCTGTTTCCACTGCTGCCTGCATTCGTATCGGTTACCAGACGGAGCGTGGAAACTGCAGCTTCAAGGTTACGGGCAGAGTGCCCAACAGCTAGCGGTGCGGCAGATACCGCTTGAGGCGCTGAAGGAATCAGCATGGTCACCAGAACAACTACGGCGGCCAATGGATAGAGAATGATGTGCTTTACTCTATGATTGCTTTTCTCCAAACTGGTACACCTCCTTCGTGATTCAACAATTGTTCTCATTGTTTGGCTCACGGAGGATAAATATGTACGCTGAACATACGCAATAATTAACAAGCCTTAAATTAATCCCATAAAGCGGGGCATTGGCTTCGATGATGACCCAGCTTCTTTGCGGGGACCCCAAATCATATAAATTTATATTTTAAGAAACCTTTGCCCCGCGGCGGTCAGCTTCAAGAATCGCCTCCAGCACCTGCTGCGGTGTCACGGCAAACGGCATGTTGGCCATTGGACTGCCCTCACTGCAGCTGGCTTCAGCTGCAATCAGCAGCCGGCCGTGATCAACACCGACCAGCCCTAGCTGCGCCAGCGTTACAGGCAGACCTGCCCGCCGGCAGAAGTCCAGCGCACCGCTGATCTCAGCTTCAGCCGCTTCTTCAAGGACCAACTGCACCAGTGTGGTGAACGCCACTTT
This sequence comes from Paenibacillus sp. IHB B 3415, assembly GCF_000802655.2. NCBI lineage: Bacteria > Bacillati > Bacillota > Bacilli > Caryophanales > Paenibacillaceae > Paenibacillus > Paenibacillus sp. IHB B 3415. The sequence continues at coordinate 7,281 of NZ_JUEI01000100.1, forward strand.
CTCCCCGTGAAGCACGGTCCGGCATTCCTCAAGCAGCGTCAGCCCATTATGAATGGCATGGGCCGCTGCCAGTCCGCCGCTCTCAAAGCCGATGCCGCTGAGATATATATTGGCTTCGACAATATGTTCAACTGCGGCTGTGACGCGTCCGTCAGCGGCATCCTGCAGCGCCTGCGCACCGTCGGTGAGCAGAGTATCCAGACATGTACGGGCCAAAGCCAGGGCCGCCAGAGTGCCTGTACCTCCGGTGCTGGTAACTGCTCCGTATCTGCTGCAGGCTCTTGCTTCGTAATACGTCGACAAGGCATCCCCCATGCCCGCTGCAAGCAATCTTACAGGGGCTTTGGCGATAATCGCCACATCTGCGACAACGATATCCGGACTGCGGCGCAGCGGCAGATACCGGTCGAATTCGCCCGATTCGCTGTAGAGAACCGATAGGGCGCTGCATGGCGCATCCGTTGACGCTATGGTCGGCACAAGCATCACCGGGAGCCCGGCGAAATGGCTGACCGCTTTTGCCGTATCCAGTGTCTTGCCTCCGCCAATACCGACGATGACATCCACACCGGCGCTATCCAGCTCCGCCACAATCTGGTCCACCTGTGCAAGACTGCACTCGCCCTTGAATTCACGCAGCAGCAGCGGGATCTGCTCCGACGCGAAGCCCTGGCTGATCTCTTGTCCGTACAAGGAGAGAATATAGGGATCTACAATGGCATAGGCTCCTTTCGCCCCCATCTGGAGGCAATACACCCCCAGCCTCGTAATCTCCCCGCTGCCCTGAATATATTTTGACGGTGAATAGATGATCTGTGACATGATGAATTCCTCCTGTTCTAATTCTTTTCATTCTAAGGAAGAATCTGGGATCCGGCAATGACCAAACTTCGCTAATCCCTATGTTAATAGTAGAATTTCGATCTTTTGGAGCATCTGAGGCAAGTAAGTGGATAAACGTCATTTAATCTCATGCATTCCCTCCACGCTGAACGATTTTCCGCATTTTAAGTGCCGGTTTTCCAACTGTTGTCCGGGAAAGGGCTCTTCCGTTTATGAGCAAGTGTTGAAAATCCAACTAATTCCTGCCGCCGGTGCAGTCAAACTTTTGCCCATGCTGCTCCTCCAGTGCTTCAGCGAGAAATGAGATAAGGTATCATGTGAAACAGCTGCATGCCGGCGTAATATTAGCAAAAAGCCCCACTCCAAAGTGATTTGGAATGAGGCTGTGCGGTAATAGGGTCAGCGTTTACGGCGTTCAGGCATTTTGCGGGTATCGCCGGTCAGCTCACATTTCTGCGGTCCAAGATTGCCATGCTCAATCTTGGTGTCAATAAAATCCACAATCTGCTGCAGCGAAGCGATCTGCTCCAGGATCTTCTGTTTATGATTCAGGATCATCTCATGCAACTCCGGATATTCGGACAGGTCTGAATCAAGAGACAGGTTGAGATATGGCCGCATGTCGTCCAGCGACATCCCCGTCTTCTTGAGGCAACTGATCAGCTTCATCATCTCCAAATCCTGATCGCTGTAGATGCGGTGGCTGTTTCCCTTGCGCTGCGCCCGGGGCAGCAGTCCGATCTTCTCATAGTACCGGATGGTATCTTCCGGGATTCCGGTCCGCTCCGCTGTTTCTTTGATCGAATATCCATGAATGATATTAGCATCTGCCAGACTCATAGGCACACCTCATTTGAATTGAATGGTCTTCAGTTCATTCTATTGTATAACTTGGAGTCAGCTCCAAGTCAATCGTTAATTTCCGGCCTTGACTTGGAGTCGGCTCCAAGTTATACAATGGGCACCATTCACCATTACATTTCCAAAGGAGCCCTTATTATGACTATACAACAAGCACAACGCACTGCGCTGATCACCGGCGCGAATAATGGAATCGGACTCGCCTTGACCCGCCGAATGCTGGGCGAAGGCTGGGAGATTATCGCGCTCATCCGTTCAGCTTTTCCAGAGGACGATTCCCTTATCCGTGAGGCGCTCAGCAGCAGACAGCTGCGGACGTACAAGGCAGACCTCTCCGATTTCGCCCAGTTGAAGCGTGCCTTGCAGGATATTACAAGCCATGAAACGCAGATTGATCTGCTGTTCAATAATGCCGGCGGCAGCTTCCCGGAGTTAAGCTTCTCCAAGCAGGGACGTGAGCTGCACTATGAGCTGCAGACGGTTGTCCCGTATATCCTCACGATGGAGCTGAAGCCGCTGATCCTGAAAGGCACACTGCGCACAGTGATTAATACCTCTTCCAACGCTTTTATGATGAAGCGCAAATTCGACCCGGCCGCCTTGGAGCATCCTGCCAAGTTCCAAAAACTGACCGGGCCTTATGCGGATACCAAGCTTGCCCTGTCCTTGTGGACCACTGAGATTGCCCCGGCGCTTGCGGCGGAAGGCATCCTAATCCGCAGTGCCGATCCAGGCGGCAACAACACGATCCGCGGGGGCAAGAAATCCGGAATTCCTTTTTGGCTGAGACCGGTTATCCGTATGTTCTTCCCGGAACCCACTCATGGAGCAGGCTTGTTATATCAGGCTGCACTCGGCGAGCACAGCCGCAAGCCCGGTGTGTTCCTGATCAAGAATCAGGTGACCCCGCTTAAATTCACAGAGCACAGCAGCACTATTCTGAAGAACGTCCAGACCATTTATCAGCAGGAGTTCCGCACGGCCGGCAGCAGCTCCTGATTCATTGGGAATGCTGCACATACCTAAGAGGCTGTCCCAAAATCCATAAAAACGGATGCTCGGGACAGCCCTCTGTTTTTAAGTAGGATCAACGTGAGCACATAGGTGGACACTCCACGAACGGACCGTTGTTACAATCGCTGTTGTGCCCAGATTTTATTTATTCTCCTTAGCGGTGAAAATCCGGGCACAAAGGCGAACGCTCCGCTTTTTCACAATCAGTCCGTCCTCTCCGCTGTTTAAGCGGAAAAAGCCTCCGGAAGTTTCGTCAGGATTGGCTGCTCTTTTGGTCCCTAAAGCTCAGCTATCCGTCCAAACTCCCGCAGCAGCAGCATATTCTCTATAACAATATGTGCCTTCCACCAGTTCTCGCTGATAGCAAACTCCCGCTCATAACCGGCCCAGGTCCAAGTCAGGTTCCAGACCCCTTCGGGATTTCTGGTCTCCAGCAGATGATCCAGCTCCTGGTGCATCAGCCCAGCAAGCTCTGCATAACCCGGACTTTGCGGCGACTTCAGGAAAAAGGACGGTCTGCAGCTGTACCCGTTCCATTGCCCCTCATCGCGGCTGATGAGCTGAGTGCTCTGCATCTTGACCGCTTCCTTCAAGGAAACGTAGGGGAAATGCTCCTGCAGCTCCGCCCAGGCGATACATTCCAGCAGCGTGGCAACACATCTCAGCGGATGCATCTCAAGTGCGGGATCTTGCAGGAATAAATCAGTCAATTCACGGGCGATGCCCATACCCCGTTCATACAGTGCACTGTCCCTGTCAGCATACTTCAGGATGAATCCGGCCAATATGGCTGTCGGATTATAGATACTGCGTGCGGTACTGTCTGAACTTGTATGCCACCATGGTGCATGCGGGTAATCATTGTTAGAGGCTACCACATTCCTCCAGGTCCGGTCATCCATGTCCGCACCGCTGTCCAGATATTTCAGAATACCCTGCACCACCGGATGGCCTGCATCTTCAAATTCAAGCTCCAGCAGTCTCTCCACAGCCGTTGCCGCCATGACCGGTGTGGAATCCGGATTCCAGGCATCCGCTTCCAGGGCATGTCCGAAGCCTCCGTCTTCATTCTGATAGGCTGATAATGCTTCCAGCACAGGCGGTATTCCGCCCTTTTCAAAGTGAAACTTCCATCTCGCCAGGTCCAGCGGGCGGGCATTGCGGTAGATCCATCTCCGTATAACCTCGTAATCCTCCAGCAGCAGCTTCATGAACAATCTCCTTTTGGCAAAATAGTAATGAACCGGCTCTCAGCAAGTGCTATGATTTCACACATATAATTCTAAGAGATTTCCAGTAAAATACAAGAGGACACTCATTGCCAAGGAGGATACATATGACTGAAGATTTCTACTGTGATGAAGTATTCAGCGGTAAAACAGTTGTGCAAAAAGTACTCGAAACGGACAATGTGCTAGCCTACCACCACACCAGGCCCTTTTATCCTGTCCACATTGTGGCTATCCCTAAGCGGCATATCTCCTCACTTATGACTCTTCAAGACAGCGATAATGACGACCTGCTGCTTGAGCTTATCGGAGTAATTAAGCAGGTTCAGGCAGCAGCTGCTTGCTCTGCCATCAATATAGAGGAGCCTGTGAATTGCCGTCTATAGTCATCTTAGTACCACTGTGTGAAGCCTTGCTGCTACAGGCTTTGCGGCGCCCGGTTATTCATTACAGACTCTGCTGTTGTCATTATCTGACCTGACCTTTGGCTCCCCTGGAGGCGGACCATTTGCAGATATCTCTTCCCAGATGCCTATTTGTCTTTTGCCGGACAGCAAAAAGGACCGGCCCGGCCATTCCTGGCTCCGGGTCAGTCCTTGTCCATTCGATTACTTCAGGTTGATCTCTTTAATCTTATCCAGCGGAATTTTCGGCTCGCGTGCCTCTGTCAGCAGACCGTTGATTTCCTGCTGCACATCGGTGAGCTGGGTATAGCAGTACCCGCAGATATAATCCACACTTTTGATCGCTTGAGTCAGGCTTGCGAAGCGGTTCAGGAATTCTTCCTCCAATGCAACCTGATGCCCGTATCCCCAGCCCTTATCGGACTGGAAGGCAATCCCGCCGAATTCCGATATAATGATGGGCTGGCCTTGGTACACATATCCCTCTGCGAATGCATATTTCCATTGATTGCAGGTGATGTCTTTATTGACAATAGCTTCTTTATTGTCAGCATACCTGTTTAGGAAGCCGTCACCCATTTCAACGTAGTCATGCAGGGTCAGAATATCCGACACGGTATGCTCCCAGCCGTCATTCGTAATCACCGGGCGGTAGGGGTCAATTGCCTTGGTTAAGTGATAAATGCCTTCTGTGAATTTCTGCTGCCTCTGGTCGTGCAGAATGTTCGGGACGCCCCAGGACTCATTGAACGGCACCCAGGTAATAATGCTGGGATGATTATACTGCTGCTGGACGATCTCCAGCCATTCCTTAGTGAATTCCTCAACCGCAGTGTCATGAAATTCGAACGTTGCCGCCATCTCCGACCATACCAGCAGGCCCTTTACATCGCACCAGTACAGGAAGCGGGCATCTTCAATTTTCATATGCTTGCGTACGCTGTTGTAGCCCATCGCCAGAATATAATCAATATCTGCAACTATCGCTTCCTCGCTCGGCGGTGTCAGGTGGCTCTCTGTCCAGTATCCTTGATCCAGAATAAGCCTTTGATAGATTGGCGCATTATTAAGCAGCACCTTGCCGTTCCCGATTGATACCTTCCGCATCCCGAAATAGGAATGCACGCGGTCCGCGACTTTGCCGTCCACATAGAGTATAAACTCGACATCATACAGATTGGGCTGTGCCGGTGACCAGTAGCTCCGCTTCCAGGGACCGCTTGCCTCATGCAGCAAATCGATTTCCATCGTCTGGCGGGGCCGGTCTATAATCTGGCTTGTGGTCTTAACCGGGACTCCCTTTAAAGTAACTGCAGCCTCCAGCAGGATCTTTCCTGCCGCCGTCTCCAGACCGTTTACCTGAACATCGAACGAGACGCTGGAGCGGTCGATATCCGGAGTGATTTTCAAAGAATCCAGCCTCTGCTCTTCCACATATTCCAGCCAGACAGTCTGCCAGATTCCGGTGCTCTGCACATAAAAGCATTCAAAATTATCCTTCGTCCAGCGCTGCTTCCCACGGGGCTGGGTACAGTCATTACTGTCTTCTGCCTTTAACGTAATGTTATTATCCTTCCCGGATACAAGGTAGGGGGTAATGTCGAAGGAAAAAGCAGCATATCCTCCCTGATGACTGCCTGCCAGTATGCCGTTCACCCATACTTTGGCGTGATAATCCACTGCCTGAAAGTGAAGGATCACCCGTTTCCCGGCAGCAGCCTCCGGAATGGACACGGATTTGTTGTACCATACCCGGGGATGAAATTCCTGAAGGCCGACTCCGCTTGCCTGCGTCTCGTAAGTATAGGGAACGGTAATGGTATGGGTTGCGTTCAGCTGTTCCTGCCATCTCCCGCTCTCTCCGGTATTCTGGTCGTCGAACCGGAAGCCCCATTCACCGTTAAGCGTCTGCCACTCCCTGCGGACGAACTGCGGTCTGGGATAATCCTTGATATAAGCCTTGGTTGTCATTGTACTCCCCCGTCCCGTGTGTCAGACCCGGTTCTGAATTCCAGTGCATAGACTGATGCCGGACGCAGCAGACAGCCCTCCGCCCATCTTTCAGCGGAAACCCCGTTAACCTTGCAGGAGATACGGCTTGGCGCAAAGACAGAATTGATCTCCCGTTCCGAATCTCCCGATATTTCATATACAACTACAGTACCGTCAGCCTCAAATCCGTGCAGTGTGAAGGAAGCCTTCACTTCCTGCAGGCTCCGGTTAACGGCAAACACGGTGACGGTATCGCCGGAACCGTTCGTGAAGGCTGCGATATCCAGATCCGGCAGGGCGTCCAGATTGATCGGCGCCGGTTTGCCGGACCTTACGGAGAAAGTGCCGCACTCCGTATCCACGGGTAGCAGGCGGGAAATATCACGGCCCGCATAGAGCTTCATGACTTCATAGGTTGGCGTGCCATAGACGGTTAACGGGTGCCCGCTCCAGCCCGGCAGCTTGCCGCAGTATTGATCGGCATAATAATCCCCCACCCGGATACATCCGCCGAGCCATCCGTTCACAAGATCGGAGAAGCTGCCGATATGTACCATCTCACTGGCACGGAGCATCTCGTTCAAATTGGCAGCATTGGCCACCGCAGCGCCCAGCGTATGCTCGTCCGGCAGCCCTTTGCGTACCGTGTTGGGATAATACATCGTATTGTATTCGGTAATTGCCAGCTTCACATGCGCATGCTTCGGATTGGACCGGATCTGTCCCGCCGTCTGTTCTATATTGTAACGAGTCCATTCCGGGAATGAAGCTATGGCTTTATAGCGTTCTTCTTCCGGAGTATTATGGTCCATTGCAAAACGGTAGTAGCCATGATAGAGATGCAGGGTCAAATAATCGATCTGCTCACCTGCGATATCCAGTACGGCCCGGTTCCATTCCTGATCGGTATGTCCACAGGCCAGAATAACAAGGGAAGGATCTGCCTGTTTCATGGCTTGAATGAAGGACACGGTCCGCTTGGCGAACGGCTCCGCCGTGGTTGTTCCGACCTGCCATGGTCCCCACACCTCGTTGCCGATCTCCCAATACTTCACATTATAGGGCTCCGCATACCCGTTCGCGGCCCGCTTCGCTCCCATGGGAGTTTCGATCCCGCCATTGCAGTATTCCACCCACCTCGCTGCCTCCTCCGGCGAGCCGGAGCCGTCATTCACACAGATGAGCGGTTCCACACCGAGCTCCCGGCAGAACCGGATGAATTCATCCGTGCCGAAGTATTTGCTGGTCCATCCTCCCCATGCCTCATTGAACATGACCGGACGCTCCAGCACCGGACCGACGCCGTGCTCGAAATGATAGGCGCTGATATAGTTGCCCGCCAGCCGCATCATCCCGGCGTTCAGGTCTTTCGTCATTTCGACCACCTCACGTTTTACGGTGCCGATGTGGTCTTCCGGGAGCAGAGAAATGTGATCAATCCATAACATGCCTGTAGATACATGATCCCTCCATCTGGGGTGTTCGGCCGGCACATATACACGAAACTCTGCATCTGCACTGTCCCGGCTGACAGACAGCCTAGCTTCATACTGCTGCCAATTATGGCCCGCCAGTCCGACACGCTCAAGCCCCAGCCGGGCCTGGGTAATCCGGTCTATCGCTTCTATAATAATGTAGTCCAGTTCAACGGAAGCTCTCAGCACCAGCTTGACCGTATACCGCCCTTCTTTGAGTGCGGTCCTCTGGGCGATGCCGGCATAGGCCTCATCATCACTCAGCAGCCGGATGCGCTGGGCGCGGCCCGAATGCTTCGGGGCAGACGCTTCAAGTGCATATCCGGTATTCCGTCCATTCGTATAGGCATACCAGCTTCCCGGCACCCCTGCCGTACTCCCCGGCTCACTTTCGAAATCCATATCCTTCAGCGGATACGCCAGCATGGCTTCCATATGATCGCGGATATCCTCCACGAAATGTCCGAACAGGTACGGGTTGACCGTATGCTCGCTTGGCTGGCTGCAGTCGATCCTTATCGTTGCTTGGTTAGACAATTTCAAACCTCCGTTTCCGATTAACCTTTTATTGAACCAATCATTACACCTTTAACGAAGTGCTTCTGAACAAAAGGGTACATCAGCAGCACCGGCAGGCTGGACACGATAATGACCGCGTATTTAATGCTCTCGGAGAGCAGGATTTTATCCTCCAGCCCGACATTCCCCCCGTCTACAGAGGCAGCCTGGCTGATCATCAGTATTTCGCGCAGCACCAGCTGCAGCGGGTAACGGTCCTCGCTGCGGATATAAATCAGCGCATTGAAGAATGAATTCCAGTGTCCAACGGCATAGAACAGAACCATTACGGCAATAATCGGCTTCGACAACGGCAGAATGATGCTGATCAGCAGCCTCCAGTTGGAGCAGCCGTCGATGTGCGCCGCCTCCTGCAGCTCCCACGGGATACTGGATTCAAAGTAAGTTCTCATAACAATGAGATTGTACGTAGAAATGGCTCCGGGAATAATGAGCGCCCACATCGTATCGACCATCCCGAGGTTTTTGACCAGCAGATAACTGGGGATCAATCCTCCGCTGAAGAACATGGTCAGGGTCACAATCAGCATCAGCAGCTTGCGTCCGGGAAGATCCGGTCTGGACAGCGGGTATGCGGCAAGCAGAGTCATCATAATATTTACACTTGTTCCAACAACTGTGTAGATCAGCGTATTGCGGTATCCGGTCCAAATTTTATCGTTGTGTAAAATATTGCTGTAGGCTTCCAGTGTCACGCCCTTGGGCAGCAGCCATACTTCCCCGTTCAGTACCCTGGCGGGATCACTGAACGAAGCGCTGACCACAAATAGTAATGGATAGAGCACTAAAATAATGATTACCGCTGCGAGCAGGTATACGATAACGTCGAACCGCTTATCATCGGGTGGGGCTTTTATAATTACATCCTTAGGCATTGCCCGTCTCCTCCTCCATTACCAAAGGCTTGTATCCGACGTTTTGCGCGCAAACCGGTTCACCAGCAGGAGCAGCGTCAGGTTAATCAGGGAGTTGAAAAGCCCTATTGCGGCAGTATAGCTGTATTCACCCTTTAGAATTCCGGTAGTGTATACAAAAGTGGAAATCACGTCGCTTGATTCAAGATTCAAATTATTCTGCATCAGCAATATTTTCTCGAACCCGATGTTCATGAACTGCCCAATATCCAGAATCAGTAAAATAACGATAACCGGAATGATTCCGGGCAGAGAGACATGCCAGATACGCCGGATACGTGACGCACCGTCCATCTTGGCCGCTTCGTACAGCTGCGGATTAATTCCGCTAAGCGCAGCGATGTATATAATGGATTGCCAGCCCATGTTCTGCCAAATATTTGAGCTGATGAAGATCGTTTTGAACCATGCGGCCGATTCCATGAAGCGGGTCGGCGTACCGCCAAGCGCCTGAATCAGCATGTTGACCGGGCCGCTTGGTGACAGGAGCACAGTCAGAATGCCCACGATAACAACAACAGAGATAAAGTGCGGGATATAAGTGACGTTCTGCAGTAATTTACTGTATCTCTTGCTGCCGATTTCGTTGATCAGCAGTGCCAGCATAATCGGAACCGGAAAAGCAATCAGCAGGGAGAACAGGTTGATGGACAGCGTATTCCAGAGAAGTCTCCAGAAATAATAGGAGTCAAAAAACCGCTGAAAATGCTCGAATCCCACCCAGCTGCTGCCGAGAATCCCTTTGCCCGGATTGAAATTTTTGAAGGCAATCTGCAACCCGTAGAGCGGGCCGTAATGGAACACTAAATACCAGGTGACCGGGATCAGCAGCATAAGATACAAGTCGTATCTTCTGGCAATTTGCCTGACCAGGCGGCGCCCCGGTTCCCGGCGGAACCGGGGCGCTGCAAATTTGCCTGACCAGGCGGCGCCCCGGTTCCCGGCGGAACCGGGGCGCTGCAGCCGTATTATGAATCTCCGCCTTATTCATGAACATCCGCTCCTATCCAATAGGATCAGCCTATTTCTCCATCTTGTCGTAGGCTTCCTGATAAATTTGCTGAAGCTCTTCGACATTCATCTTTTGCAGGGTTGCCTGGAATTCATCCCATTTGTCGAAGCTGAGCGCACCCGCGATGAATTTTGTGCTTTGTTCTTCATAATATTTGTCGATGTCATTGCGCAGCATGTTCACCTTCTGGGCCGTTGCTTCGTCAAACATTGGAGCGGCATAGCGGATTGCCGGCATGTACGGGTCCAGTGCCTTTTGCGCTTCCTGCACTTGAGGCGGATTGATATAAGAGGCTACATGCTCACTGATCAGATGCGGCGCCCCTCCGCCGGCATATGGAGTGATTTTCGGCTGGGTCTCGGAAGTAGAATACTCTTCCTTGTAATACGGAATTCCGTCCTTCAGTTCATAATGTTCGCCTTCCCTCCCGAACCGCAGCAGCGTCGAGCCTTCGTCGCTATAGAAATAGTCGATCCAGCGCATGGAGATTTCCGGATATTTATTGACTGAAGTAATGGCATAGGCCCCAAAGTCACGCGGGATCGGGGCAGTCTGGCTCTGCATCCGGTCTCCATGCGGACCCGCCGGCGGCGCAATGCCGATGTATTGATCCGAGATCGGCAGGAAATTGTTATTCGTCTGGTCGAAGAACATGCCCGTTTTGCCTGAGCCCTGCTTGGCCAGGAACTGTGCCTCCGTATGGGAGAACACTTCCTGGTCCAGCAGCTTCTCGGCGTAGAGCTTGTTCAAATACATGAGCATTTCCTTGTTCTGTTCACTGCCCGTCCAGATTTCGACTTTATCGTCTTTGATGTTGATGTTGTAGCCGAACTGCTGGTCCAGTCCAAACGAACCGCTCATCATCGTTACGATACTGAGGCCGACGCGCGCGGTCAGCGGCAGCTCGTCCTTTTGGCCGTTGCCGTTCGGGTCCTGATCACGGAAGGCGACCAGCACATCGTACAGCTCATCCGTCGTCTCCGGCACCTTCAGGTTCAGCTTCTCCAGCCAGGCCTGGTTGATCCATTTCTTGTCCGTCCGTGCCGCGCCCAGAGTAACAATGCCCGGAATCGCATATATATGGCCTTCCGGCGTCGTGATGCCCGCACGGATCTCCGGATACTCATCCATCAGCTTGTTGAAATTCGGGGCATAGTCGCGGATCAGATCCTCCAGCGGAATGAGCTGGCCTCCCGAGCCGTAACGGATGGCCTCCAGTTGGGTGATTCCGGAGCGGTACATCACATCTGGAAGCTCATTGGAGGCGAATAGGAGATTCTTCTTCTCCTGAAAGCCATCGGTTGGTGCTTCAGTGAACTCCACCTGCACATTGCTCAGCTTCTCGTAATCCTGAAAGACCGGCATATCCTTGAAGGGTCCGTTAACGGGGGCAATCCGGGTGAACATTTTGAGCTTCACCGGTTCCTGCACGATCGGAAATCCGTCTGTGCTGACCGTTTGGTCTGCGGTCGCCTTAGGTGCAGCCTCATTGCTGTTGCCTGCTCCTGAACTGCACCCCGCCATTGCCAGTGCGGCAATGACCATCAGGCTTAGCGCCGTTTTAGTTCGTTGTTTACGCATGTCTGTATAACCTCCTTTTAGATCTCGCTCAACTCATCGTTGTAAGCGCTTCCCTTGATGTGACTTTATTATAGCCGGGCACGCAAAGAGGGGAATTCCACATATATGACTTTTTACTACACTTATCTTACTGTTTCATTTCGCAGCAGGCGGACGGCTCACAAAGGCATGCGGCGTCGTGCCGGTCAGCTCCTTGAATACTTTGAAAAAATAATTGTACGTAGTGAACCCGACCTGAATACTAATTTGCTTAACCGTGTATTTTCCGCTTTCGAGCAGTCTGCAGCTTGCATCAATACGGACACGGTTCAAATATTCGGAGAAGGTCGTCCGCGTCTCTTCTTTGAAAATCCGGCTTAAGTAAGACGGGTTAAGCCCGATCAGGTCAGCGGTCAGCTCCAGCGTAATGTAACTCTGATAACGTTCCAGAATAAGCTGAACCGCCTGGGACACATGCCTCGAATAGGAGCCTTGCGCCTGTCTCCGGCGGAGCCGGCCCAGCAGACCTTCGTAATAAATTATCAGCCACCGTTCCAGCCCGGCTACGCTATTGATATTGCCGAGTTCTTCCCGGGACGGCAGTCCGCCATCTCCAGCTTCATCTCTTGTTAAGGTCTTTTCCCCTATGGCCAGCAGCTCGCTGACAATCATCTGCACACTTTGCGAATGAAGCGGATGCTTCTGGACAGAGGCGAACGCACCGGTAATTGAGCGCTCTACCTCTTCCATATCCAGCCGCTCAATGGCTAGAAGCAGCTGCTTCTGATTCCCGATCGTCATCAGGAGGCGGGGATCGTTAAGACTGCTATCCAGCTCCTGCCGTATAGCAGCGTTATCGAGGACACGTTCGGCCGAATGGTAACTGTCTTCGAGCTTGGACAGGCTGCTGCACATATGGCCTATGGCATAAGTGCATTTCAAATTCAGGAATAGCTCAAGCGAATGGCTGACATTGCTCATCAGCCGGCCAGCTTCGCTGGCGGCAGCCTGCTCGCTCCGTTCTCTGAAGGCGAACAGGATGGCCAAACGGCCATTTTCCACATAAACGGCCATCCGCTCGGGCAGATCGCCAAGACTCTGCTGCATTAGTTCTACTGCCTGCCGGACCAGACCGTTAATCTGCACATCACTGCGTGTCTGGGTCAACAGCAGGAAGGGGACGATTTGGACAGCGGCGGCCATATAACAGACCACACCAGGCGAAAGTCCGCTCAGCCGCATGCTCTTGTCAAGTATGGCGGCAGCCTCCGGCTGGCCGGCCAGCAGCCGGAGCGTCTGCTCACGTAAACTTTCAGTTCTGCTGCCCGCATCCAGGCTCCCGTCCTCCAGCCGCAGACCCGATGTTTCGGTCTCCTCCTCCAGCTCCCGGGCAGCCTTCTTCAGAATGGCGATCAGGGATTGGTCATTCAGGCGGTGTTTCAGCAAATAGTCGGCAGCCCCGTTCCTCAGGCATTCCCGTACATAATCATAATCATCATAGCTGCTGAGCATAATTGTCTTTACAGCCGGATACCGCTCCCGGATAGTCCGCTGCAGCTCCACTCCGTCCATACCAGGCATGCTTACATCTATAATTGCGATATGCGCCTGCAATTCTTCAAGAGCCTGGAGCGCCATCGGCCCGCTATAGGCTTCTCCGCAAATCTCAAAACCATGACTCCGCCAATCCGTCATCGTAGACAGATGATGATGTACCAGCGGTTCATCATCCACCAGCAGTACTTGAATCAACATTCAACCTGCCTCCTCTGCGGATCGTTCATCCGTACGAATCTCCGGCAAACGAATGACCACCTTGGTATACAATCCTTCTTCACTGAACAGCGTGATACCGTACGGCTCCCCGTACATTCTGCAGATTCGTTCATGCACATTCCGCACGCCGATTCCGCTGAAGCGCGACGCGCTTCCCTCCCTGCCGGATTCCAGAAGCAGCCGCATTTTCTCCCGCGACATCCCCGGCCCGTTATCCATGATTTCTATGAACAGATCCCCGCCCTCCCCGTATACTCTGATCAGAATAAGTCCGCCTCTGGCCGACGGGACAACCCCGTGCAGGATGGCATTCTCCACAATAGGCTGGAGCATCAGCTTAAGCACCCGGCATTCCAGCAACTCATCATCTTCCACTTGAACCTGAACCGTTATCGGCTCCATATACTTGTATTTCACAATCGACATATAGCAGTTCACATAATCCAGCTCTTCCCTGACGGTAAGAAATTCACTTGAATTCCCCAGCACCCCGCGCATAAGCTCGATTAAAGATCCAGAGACCTCTTCAATATTCGGCACACCGTTCAGATTAGCCAAATACTTGATGGTATTGAGCGTGTTGTACAAAAAATGAGGACGGATCTGTGCCTGCAGTGCCGTAAGCTCAGCTTCACGCTTCGCCTGCTCGCTGATCCGGATATCCTGCATCAGCCGCTTCAGATCATCAATCATGCTGATGAACACAGTGTAGAGTTCACCGATTTCGTCTTTCGAGTTAATCTCCATACGCGGAAAGGATAAATTACCGTCCTTCACCCGCATCATCATCGTTTTGAGCCGCCGGATTTGCAGTGTAGTCCTGGAGGACATCTGCATGGCTCCCAGCAAAACTGCGACAAAGACGATAACTGATACTTCAACCATCAGATTCCGGACCTTCACCGATTCACTCACGAGAGAATCCAGAGGAATAAGCGCCCGGGTAATCCAGCCGGTGTGCCCGGAGCGGCGGCTGACGACAATATAGGACTTACCGTCAATCTTCTGCTCTGCCGCCTCTTGAACAGCTGTTCCATCAAGCTGCGGAGCGGTATATATCGTTCTTGTCATTTGCGGCGAGAGTGATGCAGGGGCAGAATCAGACTGGTATACCAGCTCCATCTGTTCATCCAGTACATACAGGACACTGTCCGCTGTCGGCTTGACGCCATACGTGTTGCGGATGAAATCATAGTTCAAATCCACCATCACCACACCAATGGATTCCCTGTTATACCGGATGACACGGCCGACGGAAATCACATCCGAGCTGCCCTCTTGTTTGAAATAAGCGTGGCGTTCCCCGTTGTTTAACATGTAGTCCATCGCCTGCGTCTGCAGGAAATTACGGTCAATCCAAGGTCCCCCGGTGAAGAAAACCTTACCGTTCAGGCCTATTACAGCGATGCGTGTTATATAAGGCTTATAACCGATCAGACCTGACAGAAATTCATTAATCCGCTTTTGCTCCAGAAACCACTCGTAGCTGATTTCCTCGCTGGGGCTCAGCAATATATCAATTACCGTATTTTTATTTGTAACGGCAACCGTGTTCAGACGATCGATCTCCTCAAACATAAGATTCAGGGATTCGTCGGCTTGACGGATACTGTCCGCAACCGAAGTAATGGCGTTATGCTTAATCGTCTCACGCATATTCAGATAGATAATAGAGGTGATCGTTACAATAGAGAATAGACTGAGCAGTCCGAACGCGATGAATATTTTCCCCTGAATCCCCAGCTTCGGTGATATTTTATTGCGCAGAGCTGTAAATCTCATTCTCGGTCTCTCCTTCACATGAGGGAAATGACTTTCAGTAAGCGCTATCATATTATCAGAAAACAAAACCGTGCCGTTATCCGCCTCCAGCTGAACGGGTATGCAGCGGGGATGTCTTGTAGTAGGACTTGAATGCCCGGGTAAACGTATACAGGTTGGGATAGCCGAGTGACAAGGCGATTTCCGTGATTGAAGCATCGGTTTCGGCAAGCAGCCGTTTAGCCTTACCCATACGGATGTTCTGGATGTACTTCTGCGGAGATACGCCGGTCTGGCTTGTAAAAGCACTGGTGAAGTAGGATCGGTGTACACCCGCATACGAGGCAACCTGCTGGACGGATATCCCTTCAGTAGCATGGAGGTTCATAAATTCCATACACTCCCCTACCCAGCCTGAAGGTGATGGTGTATCAGCGGGGAATGCTCCAGGCATCAGGCCGGCCAGCAACTCGCAGGTCTGTCCCTGAAGCTCCAAGGACACAGCCGGGTCCCACCGCCCGTACCTTGTCATTGCCCCGAATATACGTTCCAGCATATCCTTTATACGGGATGTCACCTTGCCAAGAGCAAACGGCTTCTCAGGCACCATCCCGGTCAGCTTCAGCAGCGGCAACACCCTGCTTCCATCCAGTGCAAGCCAGCTCATCTGCAGCGGTGATTCCGCAGGAATAATGTAATAATGATACGTCTGATCCGGAAACAGACAGAACATGTCGCCCTTTTGCAGTTCAATGTGCTCATCTCCATAGTTAAGGCCAACCTTTCCTTCATACACGAAATGAAGGCTGTAGCACTCGATCCTTTTGGGACCCACCCTGTAGTTCGGCTTAGCCTGACTGCGGCCGGCACGGACAGGCCATAGCTGTCCCTCCCTATCCAAATAGCCGGGTGAATAATAGATAAACTCGGCATATTCATATTCGTATTCCTGCAAATTGCGCAACACTCCTGACATATCCCCACTCCCTCCATCTAACAAAATGACAATTCAGATCTAACATCAGGCTATTTAAAAAATGTTGTTTTTTCAATATTATCATAATAGGAGGCGATAACCATTGTCCAGTAGACCTAACATTTTACTAATTACCAGCGATCAACAGCATTGGAATACCATCGGTGCCTTCCAGCCCGAGATCTCCACCCCGAATCTGGACCGGCTGGCACAGCAAGGGACAACTTTCGGCCGGGCTTATTGCCCGAATCCAACCTGTACGCCAAGCCGTTCCTCTATCATCACGGGAATGTACCCGAGCCAGCATGGGGCATGGACACTCGGAACGAAGCTATTGGAGGACCGCCACACGGTAGGGGAAGACTTCAGTGAAGCGGGTTATCAGACCTCGCTGATCGGCAAAGCCCATTTTCAGCCCCTGAAGTCCACGGAGGAATATGAATCGAAGGAAGCTTACCCGCTGCTGCAGGATTTGGATTACTGGAGCGGTTTCCACGAGTCCTTCTACGGATTCGACCATGTGGAGCTTGCCCGGAACCATACGAACGAAGCTCATGTCGGCCAACATTATGCCTTATGGCTGGAAGAACAGGGCTGTCACAATTGGCGGGATTATTTCCTCCCTCCAACAGGGACAATGGACCCGTCTGCAACCTACACATGGCCCATTCCGGAGAAATATCATTACAACACCTGGATTGCAGAGCGGAGCAAGGCCCGCCTGGAAGAGCATCAACAATCAGGAGATCCGTTCTTTCTCTGGGCCAGCTTCTTTGATCCGCATCCTGAATATCTGGTGCCGGAGCCCTGGGATTCGATGTATAACCCTGACACGCTGACTATTCCTTCACTGACGCCCGGTGAACATGACCGGAATCCGCCGCATTTCGGCATGACACAGGAAGACAACCCCGACTTCTCGCAGTTCATGGAAACCGGCTTCGGCATTCACGGGTACCGCTCCCACCTGTATTATGAATACGGGAATAAAGCGCTCCTGACGGACTACGACAAAAAGAAACTGGTAGCGGTCTATTACGGAATGATCAGCATGATGGATAAGTATATCGGCAGCATTCTGGATAAGCTTGATGCACTCGGACTCGCCGAGAACACACTCGTCGTCTTTACAACCGATCACGGGCATTTCTTCGGACAACATGGTCTGCAGGCCAAAGGAGGGTTTCATTACGAGGATTTAATCAAGCTTCCGTTCATTGTCAGATATCCCGGGCATGTTCCAGCAGGCAGACAGTCGGATGCGATCCAGTCACTCGTTGACCTGGCACCTACCTTCTTATCCTTCGCCAATCTTCCCGTTCCTTCGTCGATGACCGGTGTGGATCAGAAGGACGTATGGCTGGGCCGCAGGAATCAGGCGCGTGACCATGCCATTTGCGAATTCCGGCATGAGCCCACGACCATTCACCAGAAGACATATATTGATGCAAGATATAAAATTACGGTCTACTACAATCAGCAGTACGGCGAACTCTTCGATTTAGGGCAGGACCCGCACGAACTTCATAATCTGTGGGACGAGCCGGAACATGGGCAGCTGAAGACTGAGCTTCTGCTGAAATATATTTGGGCGGAGCTGGGCAAGGAACCGCTGCCTATGCCGAGAATACATCATGCCTGAAGCAGGCCGGTCCATGGAGACATAAGAAAGCGTGAGCAAGGGCTCCTCCCTTCGCTCACGCTTTTTTTGGAATAATATATTTAGTCAGAAAATAACAATGCCTGCTACCGCCGACAGGAGGATCACCGCAAACGGATGCATCTTATATTTGGCAACAAGAACGAGACATCCGCCGCAGATCAGCAGCGAGCCCGCCATTGTCCAGCTTAACCAGGACCCGCTTTGTCCGCTAAATGCGAAATGAACCGCCGCATAGAGAATCAAGCCGGTTACAATCGGACGCAGTCCGTAGAATGAAGATCTGACCCAGTCATTGCTCTGCAGCTTCAAAAAGAAGACAGCGATACAAATGACGATAATAAGCGATGGCAGAATAATGCCGACCGTTGCCGCTATCGCTCCCCCCAGCCCGGCTTTGGAGTATCCGATCAGGGTCGCGGTATTCGTCGCGATGGAGCCCGGAGCCATCCCAGCCAAAGAAACGATTTCCTGAAAAGCGCCGCTGCCCATCCATCCTTTTTCGGAAACCTCCCGCTGAATCAGCGTAATAACCGCATAACCGCCCCCAAAAGAAACTAACCCCACTTTCATAAAAACCAGCAACAGCTCCCACAGCATAAGATAATCACCCTTCAGATGTAGTATTCAGGAAACTGCAAGTCATGGCGTTCCTCCGTTCTCACCTTTTCCGTAACTACGCTCATCCCCTGTTTCTTTTTGTACAGAACCACCAGGACTCCGGCTGTCAGCCCGCCCACAATCAGATAAAACGGATGAATCTGCGTGAACAACAGCAAGGCCAGCGATACAGCTACAAGCACAAACGTCGCCGCGTCCAGAACAGAAGCTTTCCACATCTTACCGGCCGCAACAATAATCAAGGCTGCTACCGCAGCATGAATGCCCTTCAAAGCAGCTTCTACCTTGACGTTGTCTTTGAATATAAGCCTGAGGCCGCTGAGGAGAAACACGATCAGGAAGGTAGGCAGTGTTATTGCAGTGACGGCAGCAACGGCTCCGGCCACTCCGCCAAGACGATAGCCGATAAACGTTGCGCTATTGACGGCCACCCCTCCAGGAGCGGAACCGGACACGGATATCATGTCACCCATTTCCTCTTCGTTCATCCATCCCTTTTTTCGTACAATTTCTTCTTCGATGGTTGCAATCATGGCATAACCGCCTCCAAAGGTGGAGGGTCCAATTTTGAAAAATACGCAAAAAATACTCCAAAGCAAATTCATTTTCCTGCCAGCTCTTTGCTTCATTCCAGTTCACCCTTACATTCTTTTCTGCTCTCCCAAGAGATGTCACTTGTATTTTAGCATAATTAATTTCATTTTGGATTAAAGTCATGAATTTTATTGTAAATATTCTGTTAATACTTCATAATCAGAGTGTATAAAGTCTTCTTTTTGTTGAATAAAAATCATTTTGGAATTATCTTAGGTATTCCTACTAATAAAC
This sequence comes from Paenibacillus sp. IHB B 3415, assembly GCF_000802655.2. Classification (NCBI taxonomy): domain Bacteria; kingdom Bacillati; phylum Bacillota; class Bacilli; order Caryophanales; family Paenibacillaceae; genus Paenibacillus; species Paenibacillus sp. IHB B 3415. Next base: position 26,786 of record NZ_JUEI01000100.1, read on the forward strand.
TTGGAAATGGAGATAAGCCTGATGCTGCCCCACCCTAATGCGTCTATCAAAAAACAGGTCTATGACCGCATATCCTATCTGGGAACTGCCTCCAAAGCCGATTTGTTGAATGATTTTGCACTGACCAGCAGCAGTATGACACGTCTTCTTGATGAGATGTCATCCCAGGGGTTAATTATTGCCTCCGGGCTGGGAACCTCCAAAGGCGGGAGGAAGCCCATCCTGTTCCAGTGTAACCCGGCATACAGGTATCTGTTCGGGCTGGAAATTTCCCGCATTCATTCTTCACTTGGCTTGTATGATATGCATTTCAATCTGCTGTCTATGACCCGGTGGACAATGGATGATAGCATGACGCCCCCGCTTCTCGCGGATCATGTTGCGGACAGTGCCCGGGCTCTTCTGTCGGAGCATGGAATATCGCCAGGCAGCGTTCTGGGGTTGGGGATAGGCGCTGTCGGTCCCTTGAACTCAGAACGCGGGATTATTCTGGAGCCGGAGCACTTTCCGGCCGCCTCCTGGACAAATGTCCCCATCTGCGAAATGCTGGAGGAACGGCTTGAAATACCGGTCAAGCTTGACAATGGCGCAAACTGCGCCCTCATCGGTGAGCACCGGGCTCTTAAGTCCAACAATTATCAGCACATCCTGTATGTACATGCCGGAACAACTATAAGATTCGCGATGATGTCCGGCGGCCATATCGTTCGGGGCGCCTCCGGGGCAGAGGGTGCGCTGGGTCAGATGATTATCCAGACCAACGGACCCAGACTGCACGGCAAAGGAAACTACGGAGCCCTTGAAGCCTTCGTGTCTGTTCCGGCGCTGGAAGAGCGTGTACGCACACAGTTAAAGATTGGACGCAGCAGCTTACTATCGGAACTTTCTCCGGAACAGGTCACCTTTTCCTCCTTATCTGAAGCTCTCCAACAAGGGGACAAGCTCGTTACTGAACAATTCACGGAATCGTCTGCGTACCTGGGAATCGGGCTGGCTAATCTGATTAATACCCTTCATCCGGAGTGTGTCGTTCTGGGCGGCCCCCTGGTCCGGGCACATCAGCTTGTGTTCGACACTTCGGTTGAGGTCGCCAGGAAGAACACTTATCCCTCCCCCGAGAACAGTCCGTTTTTTACGCAAGGATATCTTAAAGAAGAGGCCGTAGCCACCGGAGCGGCAATCATGCTGCTAAATGACTGGTATGTGGAATAAATAGGAAGACAGGAGGGGATTGCTGTGTCTCTCAATTGCGCTGCCGGTTCTCAGTCCGGTTTAGGTGTCATGTGGAAGACGGTATCAGAGGATTGTAATCTGGCTTGCGACTATTGTTATTACAGTACCTGTGGAGGGAAGCCCGGACCGGCAATTAACCGGATCGATACTTTCATTCTGGATAAATTCATCCAGGATTATATGCGGCACAGCTCAGGCAGTGCCACCTTCGCCTGGCAAGGGGGAGAACCGCTGCTGGCAGGCTACGAATTCTTCGAAGAAGTCGTATACCGCCAGGCTCTGCATGCCCCGCCGCATACGGTTATCAGTAATTCCCTGCAAACCAACGCCACACTGATCAACGGGCGGTGGGCTGCCTTCTTCAAAACTTATCATTTCCTGATCGGAGTCAGTCTGGACGGCCCGCAGCAGATTCATGACTCACGCCGGGTGAATGCCGCAGGCAAAGGCAGTTATAGCCAGGTTATGAACGGCATCGGCCATCTTCGCCGGCACCAGGTTGACTTTAATATTTTGACAGTAATTCATAAAGGAAATGTGGGCAAAGCCCGGGAACTGATGGCGTTCTACCGGGAGCAGGACTTCCGGTTCATTCAGTTTATCCCCTGCATGGACTTCAGAGCCCAGCAGGTTGATCAGCCGGGGGAATATGAAATTTCAGCGGACGAATACGGGGAATTCCTGTGTGAAGCCTTCGACGAATGGTATCAGGACGGCAAGCCCGAAATATCGGTACGGTTCTTCGATAATATGCTCAGCGTCTACCTGGGCGGGGAAGCGGAATCCTGTGTACACCGTGCAGCATGTCCTTCAAGCCTGGTGCTGGAGCAGAACGGGGACGCCTTCCCCTGCGATTTCTACATCAATGAGGAGTGGAAGGTCGGCAACGTTGCCGAAGATTCCATTGCGGATATGCTTGCCCATCCCAACTTTAGGCGGTTTCACCGGATGAAGCCCGTTCTCCCGGACAAATGTCAATCCTGCGAATGGCAGCGGTTGTGTTATGGCGGATGCCCCCGGAACCGGAAATGGAACACGGAGGAAAGCCGCAACGGTCCAGATTATTTTTGCCAGAGCTATATGCGCATCTACGCTTACGCTGATGAGAGAATGCAGAAGCTGGCAGACCGGCTGCGTCTTCCCAAGGTAATGCCTTAACTTGTTCCGTAATTAATAGTCCACTGCCATTCTGTTTCTTACCTCCCCCTGTGTTAAAATAAGACCAAGCTTGCTGAACCTAAGGATAATTTTGTGTGAGACACATATATATGGATATATTTTCATAAACAAGCCTATACCGCAATAAGCCAAGGAGGGCTCTATGAGCAGAAGGACTGCCGGTTCCGGCGGCATATTCACATTCATCAAACAGCTGCTGCAAAAAATCAAAGCCGATGACGTCCAGGGGATCAGCGCACAGCTGACCTATTATTTGATTCTGTCGCTGTTTCCCTTTCTGATCTTCATTATGACCCTGATCGGGTACGCGAATATTTCCCTGGAGGACAAAATCCAGCAGCTGGAACAGGTGATGCCTGCCGAAGCCGTCTCTATTATAGAAGAGATTCTGCAGGATGTGTCCGAGGGACGCAGTCAGGCGCTGTTATCCTTCGGGATGCTGGCTACACTCTGGGCCGCTTCCAAGGGGGTCAATGCAATCATTAAGGGGCTCAACCGCGCTTACGACATTGATGAGAGCCGGGCCTTCTGGAAAATAAGAGGGATCGCCTTCCTCGCTACCCTGACGATCGGTTTTGTCGTACTGCTCAGCATTCTGCTGCTTGTCCTTGGTACATGGCTCAAGACACAGGTCTTCCTGTTGACCGATCTGCCCTACGGTTTCCAGAAGCTATGGGATCTGCTGCAATACGCCGTGCCGCTGCTGGTCATGTTCATTGTGTTCACCCTGCTCTACTGGATCGCCCCAAGCCGCAGGCTGGCTCTGCGTGAGGTGGTGCCCGGTGCATTGTTCTCAACCCTCGGCTGGATTATTACATCAGTCCTCTTCTCCATTTACGTTAATCAGTTCAGTGATTTCACCAAAACCTACGGCAGTCTCGGAGGCGTAATGATTCTGCTCATCTGGCTGTATATCAGCTCGATTATTATCCTCGCCGGAGGCGAGATTAACGCGATCTTACTCAAACGCAAGGTTGACGGAGCCACGGTAAAATAACCGGATTACCAGTATTTTTAACAGCAACTAATTTTGGGCTGCATCCGCTGGGATCAGAGGGATGCAGCCTCATTAGGCTCATCTACCCTATCATTGGCACATTGTATTCGGTTTTTCGCATACATTCGGCT
>NZ_JUEI01000101.1:0-28428 GCF_000802655.2 Paenibacillus sp. IHB B 3415
AAAGGCGGTCGCTGTCGCTCCTACAGTTCCAAAATCCCCCTCCGTTATTCCCATCTGTTATTGTCTTCTTCAGTTCAAGCTAGCTAAGCATTATTTGGCTCCGTGTCTCAGTGATACCTCACTGGTTCTTCCTCTTCTCCTGCCGCCGCACCCGGATCACCAAATACTGTTCCGGCTACGGGGTCGGGAAGATAAGCCCCCTCCTCCTTCAGCCGCTTGCGCAGCACAGCTACATCCACTGCATGCACGTCATAATCCGGCAGATTCGCAGCAAGTGCTGCGGCAATCCCGGCCGCTTCGCCCATCGCCAGACAGACCGGCATCACCCGGACACTCCCCTGCACCTCACGGACACAGGAGATAGAGCGTCCCGCGACCAGCACATTCTTCAGTGTACGCGGCGTCAGGCAGCGGTATGGAATGCCGTGCGATTCTCCAGGACCATAGCGTTTAATGACCTCCGGCTTGCCTCCCGCCTGCTTCTCTTCCTTCTCCGTCCCATGGATATCAATGAAATAGCTGTTGCGGCAGATTTCATCCGCGAAGCTGCGGCGGTTAACGTAATCCTCCACACTCAGCACATAGTCTCCGGTAATTCTCCGCGTCTCCCGTACCCCCATCAGCGAGCCGGTGTTGGCTACATAAGAGCTGCCGAACGCGGCAGGCATATACTCTGCCAGGGCATCCCTATAGACGGAGGCCAGCTTCCTTCCCTGCATCAATGCGGCAGATACGGAGAAGGCATCCGTATTATCCACATCCCATAGATGTCCCGCGTTGAAGCCCACCGTGCGGGGAGCAATGACATTGTTACAGATATGCGAGTCCGGAATTAAGGGGAATTTGCCGGAGCCCAGAATATCGAAGATCGGGCTGGTTTTGTTATTGTTATGCAGCAGCGGACCGTTCAGATAAGCATATTCATCGACATTGCCCAAGGTAAAACAGTGCGTGGCAGGCATCAACTCACCGGTTGCCGTATCACCCTTGAGATATTCCGCTCCCGCCCAGGCCGCTACATCGGCATCGCCCGTGCAGTCGATATAGACCTTGGCCTTCAGGGCCTGCAGTCCATTCTTGCTGGCAGTAATCAGTGCCAGCACATTACCTTCCTCATCCGCCTCCACGGAACCCAGCTGCGTATTGAACAGCACCGTGGCCCCTGCTCCGGCTACCAGCTCATCATAGATGACCTTGAGCTTCTCGGGCTCGATCGGAACCCAGTCCATCGCCTCTTTGCTTACATGCGGCATCTGCGCCTTCAAGGCTTCAAACACCTTCATCGCCAGTCCCCGGTAGATGATCGTCTTCATGTCCGAGAACGGGCACCAGGCCGGCACAAGTCCCGATGTGCCCATTCCGCCCAGGCTGCCTGTTGCTTCGATCAGCAGCGTCTTTGCCCCTTCCCGGGCTGCGGCAGCGGCCGCCGGCGGCCGCCGTACAACCCGCCGGCCCGCCGCCCGCAACGATGACATCCCAGGAATCCTGCAGCGGAATTTCACTGCTCCGCATCCTGTAGCTGTTCATTCTTTTACCTCCTAAAAAGTTTTCTTTGATTCTATTTCTTCACTGTAGCATACCAGTCATTCACCTCTTTGGTGCTGGCTTCTCCGCCTGCAGCATTATATTTCTCGGCGAAATCTGCCACGGCATCCGGGGACTCTTCACCGACAATGACTTTGACGGCGAAATCATTAATCATCTGATTCAGCGAAGCATTGTTCTTCGAATATTCCGGCAGGGATGGAGCCAGCGCCAACGGATCAGCAATTCTCGCTTCCGCCGGAAGCTCATTGTTCAGGTAAGAGAAGCCTGCAAACAGGCGTGCATCCTTCTGCACCCGGGCCTGCCAGTAGATCGGGTACAGCTTCTCGTCGATACCGGTCAGATAATTGCTGGCGTTACCGCGTTCGTCCGTGAACAGCGGCAGGATCGGACTGTATACGCCGTCTTTATACGTATGATGTTTGCCTTCTTCACCGATGGCAATCAGCTTGAAGGTTTCCTTTTCCAGCTTGGCATTGATCCATTTCATCGCATCTTCAGGATGCTTCGCGGATTTCGGAATGAAGGTAATGCGGTCGAACCCGCCGCTCATGCCGAGGCCCATCTGTCCGTCTTTGCCTTTGAGGGCAGGAAGGTAAGCATATTTGGCATCAGGGAAGTTCTTGGTCAGGGCATCGGCAATTCCGGGAATATCATACCAAGGCAGCTGAATGACCCCAATTTTTCCGCTGGTGAATTTCTCTTTCAGGGTAGCATCCTTGTTCACGGCAAATTCCTTATCGAGCAGCCCCTGCTTATACAGATCGGACATGTACGTCAGATATTCCTTGAAGCCCGGATGCAGCGGGGCCGGAACCAGCTTGCCGTCCACTGTATTCCAGCTTGTGCCTATTCCGAAGGCACCTGTAATATTCGCCGTCGTTGCCAGTGCCCCATCAATTGACATCGGGGCGCCGCTGTTCCCGGTTCCGCCCGGGTCCTTCTCCTTGAAGGCCTTCAGCACTTCGGTGAACTCATCCAGTGTAGTCGGCGTCTTCAGCCCCAGCTTATCGAGCCAGTCCTGGCGGATCATCAGATCGGCACTGGCAAATTGCGAGGAGCTGTTGGGAATACCATAGATTTTGCCGTCAATTTTCATTGCATCGAAGGACGCCTGGGAGATGGAAGCTTTGATATTATCACCGAACTCCTCGATGAGCGGGGTCAGATCCACCAGTGCGCCCATTTTGGCATAATCGGTATACACGGCTTTTTCACCGGAAATGGTAATGACATCATACGGCTCGGCAGAGGAGATCAGCAGATTGAGCTTATCCATCGCCTTGTCGGCGGGTAGCATCTCATACTTCACCTTATAGCCGGTCCGCTCTTCGATCACCTTGGCCAGCGGATACGTATTGTAATCATCCTTCGACCACAAATTAAGCGATTTCAACTCCGGCTTGGCAGCATTCTCTGACGTTCCCGGTGCGGCAGTTGCTTCTGCAGAAGCTGGTGCTGCTGTTGAAGCGCTCCCCCCGTTACTATTCGTGTTGTTAGAAGAACCACAGGCAGTTGCGGCGAGCAGCAGCCCGGTACTCAGCAGGAGTGACAGCCACTTCGTCTGTTTCATTAAGATAACCCCCCAAAAGTTTTGTGAGCTTAAGCTTCCAGTCTTACTTCGTACAAAATTCGCCTCAGCCTTTAACCGAGCCAATCAGCACGCCTTTGATGAAATACTTCTGCAGGAACGGGTATACGAACAGAATCGGGACCGTCGAAGCGACCACCGTTGCCGCACGTATGCCTTCCGGAGACATGTTCATCAGATCATCCACACTTTTATTAACTGCGTTGGCTGCACTGGCGTCCATCACCACATCCTGCAGATAGAGCTGCAAGGTCTTAAGCGCGGTATCGTTGATGTAGATCATTGGCCCGAAGTAATCATTCCAGTACCCGACAGCATAGAAAAGCGCAATTGTGGCAATCACCGGCATACTGAGCGGCAGAATAATCCGGAACAGAATCGTATACGTCTTGGCCCCGTCGATCCGCGCGGACTCCTCCAGCGCTTCGGGAAGACTCTCATAGTAGCTTTTGATCACCAGCATGTTGAACACACTGATCATTCCGGGCAGGATAAGCACCCACAGATTATTGATCAGATGCAGCTGGCGCATCAGCAGATAATTGGGAATGAGCCCGCCGCTGAACAGCATCGTGAAGATGAACAGTACCATGAAGAAGGAGATGCCCGGCAGATTCCGTTTGGATAACGGATAGGCCGTAAGTGCCGTCATTAAAATAGAGATCAGGGTGCCCACTACCGTGACGCCTACGGATACACAGAACGCCCGGATGAACATTGAGGAAGAGATAACCTCCCGCAAGGTGTCGAGCTGGAAGCCTACCGGCAGAATGCCTACTTTTCCCGAAGTAATCGCCCATTCCTCACTGACCGATTTCGATAATACGTTAACCAGCGGCAGCAGCATCATCACTCCGAGCGTAATCAGGAACAGGTAGACAAAAATATCGAGCAGCCTGTCGCCTTTGGTTCGTTTGGTCATGGATTATACTGTCTCCTTTCCCGCCTACCAGATTCCGCGGTTCAGCAGCTTCCGGCTGATATAATTTCCAGAAACGATGAGGATGAAGCCTACTACCGAGTTGAACAGGCCAACTGCGGTGCTGAAGCTGTAATCCATTTTGCCCAGCCCGATGCGATAGACGAAGGTTCCGATCACATCCGCTGTCTCATAGACTACCGGATTGTACATGGTCAGAATCTGCTCCGTTCCCGCATCAAGCACCGAGCCCAGCCGGAGAATGAACATCAGCACCACAGTCGGCAGGATGCCGGGAAGTGAGATATGCAGCATTCTGCGGATTCTACCCGCCCCGTCAATGGCAGCTGCCTCGTATTGTTCCTGATCGATCCCGGCAATGGCGGCAATGAAGACGATCGCGTTCCACCCTGATTCCTTCCAGCCGGCCGTAAAGACAACCACACTGCGGAAATAATCATTGCTGACAAAAAAGCTGACCGGTTCTCCGCCGAACCACTGAATGATATTATTGACCAGTCCGCCCGAGGTGGAGAGGATGGTGACGAACAAACCGGAAATAATCACCCAGGACAGAAAATGCGGGAGATAAATAATCGTCTGGATCGTCCGTTTGAAGAACATCAGCCTGACCTCGTTCAGCACCAGCGCGATGAGGACCGGCACCGGAAACAGCAGGACAATCTTGTACACACTGATAAGCAGTGTATTCATGAATACCCTTCCGAATTCGTCTGATTGGATAAGCTTATGGAATTGCTCCAGCCCTACCCATTCACTGCCTCTGATGCCCTCGAAAATGTTGAAATCCTGAAATGCGATCAGCACTCCGTACAGCGGTGTATATTTGAAGAGCAGCAGAAACAGCAGACCGGGTATCAGCAGCACATAATAATCCCTGTTTCTCCAGGCGAGCCTCCACTTGCTGGCGGACCTGATTCTCGTTGCCTGAAGTTTGCTCTTCCGGTCCAAATCCGTGACACTCCCACCCAAGTTCATTCACCCCCATCTGTTTGTGAGTTGATTATACTGAGAAACCGGGGGGCGGTTGTAGGTGGTAATCTGATTATTTCTGGTCTTACGCGACTGTATATGAGGCAATCTGATTATTCGAATGGAACCGCTTTAATTCTGATGTTGATCACTGTTCCTTGGCCGGGTTCGGTTTCAATGGACAAGCCATACCGGTTGCCGGCAAAATATCGTATCCGCTCGTTGACATTATAGAGGCCGAAGGAGCCCGGCATCCCGTCACTGCGCAGCTCGGAGGAAGGCTCCAGCAGCAGCCGTCTGGCCTGCTCCGGACTCATGCCGATCCCGTCATCGGACACCGCCAGAAGGATATCCTCCTGCTCCCGGCGGGCTGTTATGGCGATATTCCCCTGCTTCCTGCGGGTTTTGCGGATACCATGCAGCAGCGCATTCTCCACCAGCGGCTGGAGGGTAAGCTTGGGAATCATATACTGTTCAAGTCCCGGCTCTACTTGGACGCTGAAGGTGAAGGTGGACGGAAAGCGGTTCTGCTGAATCTCCATGAACACCTTGGCCAGATTCAATTCATCGGCAAGGCTGACATTGTCGCGGCCCTGATTCAGGCTGAGCCGGAAATAGCGGGCCAGCGCCTCAATCATCTGGCTGGTATCCTCCGCATCATGAGAGATCGCCGACCAGTTGATCATATCCAGCGCATTATAGAGAAAATGCGGATTAATCTGGGCCTGCAGGGTTCTCAGCTGCGCCTCCCGCTCCTGCATCTTCGCCTGATAGGATTCCTCCATCAGGAGGTTGACCTTGTGAATCAGGTGGTCCACGCTTCGTTCCAGCAGCCGGAAATCCCCGCCTGGCATCGTCCTTCTGTCCTCCAGCCAGCCGATGCCCTCCTTGCGGATCATCCGCAGAATCATCTGCACTCTGCGCTGCATGTTCTGCACGAGGAACATCAGCAGCACAAACACGAGTACCAGGAACATGACCGTGATCCCTGCCAGCGTGGCAATGCTGGTGAACTGGTTCATTGCTGTTGCCCTATGCGAAATCTCTGATTCAGAGACTTGGGAGATCATTTTCCACCCTGAAGTTCCGATCGTGGTATAGACCACATTAACCTCTTCACGCCCAAGGGTCCGCTTAACGATTCCCTCCTCCGATTGCTTAATCGTATCCAGCAGTTCTTCCGGCAGCATGCTGACTTCCTGCGGACCGTTCTCCCCGGTGCTGTAGATCAGCCGACCCTCGCTATCCAGAAGATAAGGGGCATAGCTGTCCGAGAAATGAAGCTCTGACATGACTTCTGCGATCAGATCCTGGGATACATCCATCACCAGTATGCCGATGGTCTCTTCATATGCCTTGGGATTGCGCAGCATCCTTGCGACAGAGAAAATCTTTTTGCCACCGAAATCGATATAACTCTCCTCATACACCCCGGTCCAGACCATACCGCCCCCGGCCTCCAGCACCTGCCTGTACCACGGATAATGCTCTATCTCAGATAGCGGATACAGATTCACCCGGTCCCCTCCGTACATCCGGGAAGGATCAACAAAAAACCGCAGCCGGAAAATATCCTCATTCTCCTGGGCGGTTTCGGCTAAATTGCGCAGCTCCTTAAGCTGGTTAAGCTCATCGGTGATGCTGTCCTTCTGCTGCAGATTGCTGTAGAGCACCTGGTTCATGAAGACCGAATTGCTGCTGTCACGGATATGATCCAGCTTATAGGTCAGATTCATCCCTGCCTGCTTAAGGGTCAGCTGCATCGTACTGGTGACTTCTTGCTCCAGAATGTCACTGGACCGCTGATAGAAGGAAGCCAGCATGACTGATACCGGCAGCAGAATGAGTATCACATAGGCAATCAGCCACTTTCTCGCCGCAAGAATCCCCTGGCCCAGTCCGGTCAAATAGCTCCAGCCCTTTTTCACTGCACAGCCTCCTTATATGGCATGCTTACATTCCTGTGCGGCCTGATCTTCATAGGATTGCCCCTGCTCATAGACTCTGCTCCCTGTAGGCGCTGGGGGTAATTCCGGTTATTTTCTTGAAAAGCTTGCTGAAATGGCTGGGATCGCTGTAGCCAACGGCATAACAGATTTCGTAGAATTTGTTCTGCGGGTCTCTAAGCAGCTTCTTCGCCTGCTCGATTCTGACCTTGGTCAGATACTCGAACAGCGTTTCGCCCGTTTCCTGCTTGAACAGCAGCCGGACATAGGTCGGACTGAGATAGACGCCTGCCGCAATATCCGCCACTGCCAGATTCTCCGGGTACCGTTCTCCAATCAGCTGACGGACCCGTTCTATCACTTCGCTTGTCTTGCCGCTGCGCTTCATCCCGACGAAATCACAGACCTCAAGCAAATAAGCTTCTGTATATCCCAGCAGATCCTGCATCGTCTCCTGGCGCGCAACCTGTTTCCAGGCGGCCGTCTCGCGTTTTTCCCATTCCTCCGTCATTCCGCCAAGCTCCAGCAGCACCTGGCCGGACTGCAGAATCAGATGCAGACTGACATTCTGCGCATACCGCGCCCCTTGTCCCCGGTTCTGCCCGAGCAGACTGAAGATGTCACCAAGCTCCGTCTGCAGACGTCCGCGGTCTCCGGATTTCAGGGCAGACCACACCCGCTCCCCCCACTCCGGCTCGTACCGGTAACGCAGATTCTCGCCGCGATCTCCGGACACGATATTGTCCATGGTCAGAATCCGGTTTTTGCCCAGATACCACTTCTGGTCAGCTGCATCCCTCGCCTGTTTGTAGGAGGACGGGATCTCCGGCAAGTGCTCAACCCCCTCGCCGACACCGATGGTTACACTGAGCTTCAGCCATGTCCGCAGATTGCTGCGGATTGATTCTGCCAGCACCAGCAGGTCATTCTCGGGAGATTCGCTGAACTCCTGCGGCTGCAATTGTCCGGCCAGCAGAATCCCGACGTACTCTCCCGGCTCCTTCTCGAAGGTCACGCCGCGCATCTGCTTGTCAATCAGCTCCTGGATGATATTCAGCACCGTATAGGACAGCAGCTGTCTGTCCTGCTCGCTGCGGGTGTCCAGCACCTGCGGCACATCATCGAGCAGAATGACCATGAGGATGTAGCTGTCAGCTGCGAGCTGCTGCAAGCCCAGAAATTCCAGCTTGTCCTGAATATTCGCGGTATGAACACCATCGCTGATTACGGACAGCAGGAACTTCTCGCGCAGCAGCGGCATGCTCTGCGTCAGCTTCACCTGCATCTCCTTGATCCGCTTGCGCTCCTGCGTCTCCGCATCCAGCGCAGCAGTCACCTTGCCCATCACCACAGACAGCTCCTTGCGGCTGACCGGCTTAAAAATATAATCCGCCGCATGCATCTGCAGCGCGGACTTAAGGTATCCGGCATCGTTGTGGCCGCTGATGAAGACGATCTTGGCCTCCGGCAGCAGCGCCCGTACCTCAGCTGCCATGCGGATGCCGTCCATTGACGGCATCTGGACATCCGTCAGTACGATATCCGGCTTCAGCTCCCGGATCAGCGCCAGCCCTGTGTCCCCGTCATCTGCGGTTCCAACCAGCTCAATCCCCTGTGCCGCCCAGTCCACATAGGTCCGCAGCCCGTTCACTACCGACGGCTCATCATCCACAATAACCAGTGTTTTCATTTCCTTGTCCCCTTTAATAGTGAATCTGTCCAGGTTAGACGAAAGTTTGGCAATATAATGGTGCATATGGAGAGTAAATGGTTTTTACTGGATTGAATAACCTGCTGACCTGAATTTCTACATCCAAAGTGCATCTCCTGCAAGAAGCCATAAATAAGGGGCCGATGTGATTTGCAGACAGCGAATTAATAGCAGGGCAGGGAGACAGCGAACTAATAGCGGGCGGATAGCGAATTTAATAGTATGCAGGCAGCGAACTAACAGCAGGCAGAGAATTTGGAGCAAGCATACAGTAAGCAGGAGGTAAGCAGGCAGGTAGGCTAACGGTATGCAGACGGTAGACGCAATAAGCAGAGGGTAAGCTGCAATACGCAGGCGGTATTCAGACTGTATGCAGGAGATAGGCAGGCGGTGGTACGCAATTTGCAGAGGGTAAGCTGCAGTACGCAGGCGGTATTCAGACTGTATGCAGGAGGTAGACACTCGACAGCACGCAATCTACAGAGGGAAGTATACAGTACGCAGACGATAGATATACTGACGGTAAGCAGACGTTAGGCAGGCGGTAGCAGGTATGCAGACGCTCTCCATATCGTATGCCGGCAGCAGAATGGCAGCACAAACAGCCGTTCCACCCGGACTCAGAATCCGTTATTTCGGGAAAAACAGCTGTTTTGCCGGCTTCGCGGACTGAGATTCCGCTATGGCCTGAATGATGGGTCTAATTCTGGTATTCTAAGCTGAATAGGCGATTCTCAGTCCGCTTCATCTCAAAATTGGCTGATTCCGGCAAAATAAGGTCCCTACAGTCCGTCACGGTTGGATGGGAGCAATCAGCATCTCAACTCTACATCACCAATCGCAACTCCCCTCCCCCGATCAGCGCCTCCACTCCATAGCATATAGCATCAAGCCCCCCGCTACCCCTCTTCACTCACCGTGTAAGCCAGGCAGGCAAGGGCTTCCGCCTGCTTGAAGCCTTCCCCAATATACAAAGCCTGCGCCCGTTCGTTCTCTGCATTCACACACAGGACGGTGCGCGCATACGACTGTTCTGCCGCGAACCGGAGTGCTGCCCGCAGCAGAATTCTGCCGAGTCCTCTCCCCTGAGCCTCCGGCAATACTGCCAGCGGCCCAATACTCATGGCAGGCTCATCCTCATACTCATCGGCGCAGCCGCGTACAATTCCCACAGCTTTGCCGTTATGGTACAGTATCTGTAAACCGCCTTCGATATAGTCGGCTCCGCTGATCATCTGCTTCACCATCGCTGGTGTGGCCGGCGTCTCGTTGCCCTGAAGCTTAGCGAAACCGGCATTTCGTACTTCACACCAGACGGCTTCATCCGTTCCGGCGCGGAAGGGAATGAGCTCGTAACCGGCGGGCAAGCTGACCTCTGGAATATGCGGCTCCTCTCTTACGAGGACATAGGTATACCTCTCCACCGCAAACCGCACAGCCCCCAACGCCTCCATCGCCGCAGTATTTCCCGCGGGAACAAATAGATTCAGCTTATCCATTCCGGCAGCATGGGGCAGAATTGCCTCAAGCAGAGCCTGGTATACATTTACATCTTCGGTTTCCGCATGAAGGATTCTAAATCTGGCCTTGCGCCCTCTGCGGCTGTAATCATTCAGGATGAGCGAGACTGCTGCGGTAATTTGACCTGAGGAATTGGCAACAATATATGTAGGATGGTCCGGGGAAAGCCTGAATCGGGCAAGCTCCTCATCGATCAGATAAGAATCATCCAGTTCGTCCCGGTGCTTCCGGCAAAAATTCAAAAACGCCTCCACTCTGCTATGTTCGAGTACTTCAGCTCTCATCATTCTCATCCTTTCCCTTTCAGCATTCCCTTTCTAAAATAACAAAATATTCATTTCCCGCAAAGGATAAAATAACACTATGAAACCATCACTCATTGCAGCCATTACCAAAAGCCCGCTCCGCACTTCGTTATACCACTTCACCCGGGCCCGGAATTTGCCCGCCATGGCTACACTTGACGCATTGTACGCCTCAGCCGTATTAAGTCCAGCGCATGCAGCCGGAGTACGCCGGACTACAGCCCTCCAGGTACAATACGCCGGGCAGCCGGTTGTCCTGAATTCCCATCTGCGCATCACACCTGAAGCAATGGACCCGGACACAACCCCTGAAGAATTCCGTCTCTGCCTTGACCGCCATGTCTTCTTGTGGCCGACCTGGCGGGATTGCCTGGCCATGGCGGCGATGTACTCCCGCAGGGAGCCCGGCGAAGTTTTTGCCATCCTAAAATTCGACGCCAGCGAGCTGCTCACCGGACAGTTTGATCAGATCAGGCTGTCCAAATATGATTCCGGCAGCTCGCCCAGATTCCCGCACCGGATGTCCTACCGCAAAAGCTGCGGGATGCTGCTGCCTATTGCAGAGTTCATGTCAACAGCCGGGCAGGCGATACCCACCAAACCTTCGGAGATCAAGGAAGTGCTGGTCGAAGGACAAATATCCCCGCTCAGCCGGTATTTGCAGACGGTCTATTGTTCGGAGCCGCAGCTGGTTCCTGAGATCTGGCAGCCTGTATGTCAACCACTGGCTCTGACGGCACATTAATTGCCGCTAACCTTGAAACTTATGTCGCATCGTGATATAGTCACGTTATGACATAGTCACGGCAAGACATATTATATTCAAAGCCATGAGTTATGCACAATGAACTGGCGAAGCAGGTGATCGTGTTGTCCACAATGGATAAAGTGCTGAAAAAGTACGTGCCGATGACAGAGACGGCCTTCTATATTCTGTTGTCCCTAACCATACCCCGCCACGGATATGGAATCATCAAGCATGTGGATGAGCTGTCTGAGGGACGGCTTAGACTGGGTTCCGGTACGGTATATGGAACTTTGACGAAGATGAACAAGGATGGACTGATTGTTGTATTCGCCGATGAAGAGAGAAAAACAGTGTACGAGGTGTCAGATCTGGGGAAAGCAGTAATGCGCGCAGAAATCAGCAGATTAAAGGAACTTCACCGCAATGCCATTACCAGTGAGGAGGAATTTGTATGAAAAGGGTATTTCGGCCCTTCTGGAGCTACGACCTGCCCAAGTCAGAAGCCTGGCTGGCCGATATGGCTAGTCAGGGGTGGGTGCTGGCGGAGTGGAATCTGCTGCTCCGGCAGTTTACGTTCCGGCAGGCTGAGCCGGTCCGGCTTATTTATCAGATCGGTTATGCTCCATCCTCCCAGCCTTCCATGTCTTCCTATCTTGCCGCTGAAGGCTGGAGCAAGCACCTGCAGCAAGGCAAGTGGAGCGTCTACGAGAATGATCGGCGGCCGTCACAGATTAAGGCTTACCCTTCCCGCAAGGATGTCTTGAGGCGAAACCGCACAATCTCATATATTTTTATGGGAATACTTCTTTATTTGCTGCTCATTGCAATGATTCCGCTGATTGCTCTAGGCTTCTCCTTGACCCAGGATGCTCCACTTCAGGTACAGCAAAGCCCTATGTGGGCGGTTACCTGGGCCGCAGCAGCCTTGGCTGTGATCCTGCTCGTACTTGCAATCTATTCGATTATTAAGCTCCGGGCGGCCAGCAAGACGTTACTCTCGGATTATGAGGACTTCAAGAAGACTCACGAACCGCAGAGGCGAGCGGACGTTACGATGAAGAGGTTGAAGTTAGGCTGGATGTACGCTCCTGACCGGCTGGAGGAATGGCTGGAGGATAAGGAACGGCTGGGATGGAATCTGTATAAAGTCGGCCCGGGAGGCACCCTGTTCCATTTCAGCCAAGGCAGTCCACGTATAATGAAGTATCATGCCGACTATCAGGTCATTGGCGATGAAGAATATTTCGAGCTGCACCGGCAGGCAGGCTGGGATAAGGTCTATAGCTCATCCTCTTCTCTGCAGAATTGGACTATCTGGAGCCGGGAGGAGCTGGATCGTGCTGAACAACCGGAAATCTACAGTGACCCGTACCACCGCTTGAAGCACGCCCGTAAAATTGCCATCAGCTATACAGCATTGTTTCTTCCGATGATTCTGCTCTACAGCCTGAATGTGACGGCATTTATTGACGGCATGCTGCAAGATGGAATCACCGCTTCCCGGGCATGGAATACTTCACTTATGTTCCTCAGTATCCTTCTCTTCGGCTCATTCGCAGGCAGAACCTGGCTGTATTACCGGCGGCTTAAGAAGCTGTAGGTATTACACCGCAACAAAAGGCGTATACCGGAAGTCATACTCCAAACGGAGCAGGCTTCAAGGATACGCCTTAAGCATATGCTTACCATATTTCAGAAAAATTGCGGGTATTGCTTGGACATCACCTGTACCCGTTCCAGCAATGTATTGGAATGCTCCATCACAATCTTGCGCATTCCCTCCACATCACGCTTGCGGGTGGCCGCTACCATCTTCACATGTTTATCAATATCGGATTGCTGCACGCCCTCCATCTTGCCATAGAGCAGACGGATACGGTTATAGTGCGAGGCTACCTCTTCAATCGTAAACCAGGACAGCTCTTCCCCGGCCGTCTGAAAGATCAGCTGGTGGAAACGATTGTCCTTGAAGTAAAATTCCCGGAAATATTTCTTGTCCATATATTTCTTCTGTTTGTTAATCAGTTCCTGCATCGTATCTGCTACAAGCTCACTGCACTTGCGGATGAATTCATCAATCACGGCAGATTCAAGCGATGTGCGGATGAACCATTCCTCGCGGACCCGCTGCAGATCAATTTTGGAGACTACTGTTTTGCGCTGAGGATATATTTCCACCAGTCCAGACTGTTGAAGGCGGACTACTGCTTCCCGTACCGGTGTCCGGCTTACGCCATAGCGTTCAGAGAGCTTCTGCACACTGACATCCATTCCCGGCTCCAACGTCATATTCATGATGTCTTCTCTTATTTTATTGTAAGTTACATCATTTAGTGAATTACTGTTATTAATAATCTTCAACGGGTTCCCTACACCTTCCTGAACTCACTCCTAGTACATCACGATATATTTTCTCCGCACTGGCAGCATCATAGCTGTAATACAACAGAACATCCAGAATAAACGGCGGGTAGCTGAGTCTATTCAGTTCCTGTGTAAAGGCCATGGCTCCCACTTCACTCAAGGTGCGTATTGTAGAATAATTCTTGAACCCAAGCAGGTTCCATAGCAGAATCTTCTCAGTCCGGGTGTAGATTTCATGTGCAAACTGGTCTTCTACAAAATGAAAAATTTCGTGTCCAAGGATAGTATTCATTATACCAGCTTGCTGAAAAAGTTCAACTAGCGCCGGCTCTTCCTCCTGGACCAGCTCCGCCGCTCTGCGCACGGGCTCCTCCATAATTTCGATTGTGTACGGCGGGGTATAGCAGGCAAAAAGCACACGTTTCCCTGTCATAAGCGCACTTTGAAATTCTAGCCTCAGCTTCAATTTGTCCGCGATCACGCGGACATCACGGGTTCCGTATTCACGGATGATGCGCTGTGCATAGGCTTTGCCGCAGGCAGTAGCTTTGGCAATCATCTCTGTCTTGGTTTCAGGCAGAATGCGCCGGTTCAGAATGTCCCTGGAAAAAGCGTACAGCCCCCAAGCTTCATCCTCTACCTGCAGCAAATCACGCATCATTACACCCAGCTTCATCTGCACCTGCATGCTGCCCCCATTCTTCATTCCTTCATTAATATGGCTATGAATGACTTCAATAGATTAGCGTTAGCTCTGCTTGACATTGGCAGCGACAACGATAACCTCCGTATCCGGCTCAAACGTGGAAATTTCGATATCCATAAGCAGCTCCAGCTGTTCGAAATCGGAAGCGGTAAAGTCCATCACCCGGGCACCGATACACAGATAGAAGTCCGGCCGGGCAATCAGTTCGGTCTGGTAGACGGCCATAGCCTCCCAGAGCTTTTTGACGGCATTCAGGTAATCTCCGGCAGTTGTCTTGAGGGCCATCGCCCGGCCTCGTTGCACCTTAATGAACCCTTTGGTGTCCAGGATGCGGACTGCACCCGCTTCACCGGCCTTGTCAACCTTTTCGCCGAAAATGCTGACATACCTCGTTTTCTCAAGCAGCTGTGTCCGGTCGATGGAAATACGCATATCCTTCGCGGCCAGCTCGCGGAGCTCCGCTTCATCACATTCCTTCAGCAGCTCGGTCGTCTTCACTTCCGTGGAACCCGTAGCAATCGCGGTAACCTTGGACGTCTGCGGATCGATATCGATATGGATCTCGATGCTTTCCGGAGTGGCTCCACTCTGAATCGCCTTGTTCATCGCTTCCATTTTGAGTGCGGCAATCACTTCTTTGGAAGGTGACGGAATGATCCGCTCTACCACGTCCCGCACCATGGACAGGGCAACACCAATGGACGAGATCACCTCTGCATTCTCGGGAATGCTGTATTTGAGGCCCATTTTCTCTGAGAAATAGACGATCAGCGAAGCGGCTCCCCCGCCAACTCCCACCAGGGAGATCTGGTCTTTCTCCAGTTTGTATTTCTCGGCCAGCGACAGAATGATCGGTTCGATCTTCGCATACGCTTTTTCCATAATCTGCTTCGCGATATCTTCAACCGTGGTTCCACAATAATCGGCTAATGCCTGCATCGCCCGTCTGGCGGCTTCCACATTCCCATAGGAGAAATGCTCCGGCTTCACAAGGCCCAGCACGTTCGCAGCACAGGAATTCGTGATCGTCACGCGTTCCCCGTTCTCCAGACGGATGGCGACATAATCTGCCGGATCACCCGGTTTGGGCGAGAAAAATTCCACCTTGGCGCCCTTAATCTTGTCCGGATCGGTAAAGACCGAATAATCCAGGCCGCCGATATGTGCCGATCTCGGTCCGACATCCACTACTCCGCTTTTGTTCGCCCGGATCATTGAACCACCAGCGACACCGAGTACGCGCACATCCAGTGAATTAACATAGGTCGGATGACCGCCGACGATTGAATAGTCAATGGCCGGACGGCCGTTTTTGATAACCCCGATATTGGTTGTGGTTCCACCCACCTCGAAATACACACCGTTAGAGGCTCTCAGATACATCAAAGACCCCATAACTGAGGCTGCCGGACCCGATAGCATCGTAAGCACAGGACGTTTCTTCATTTCGCTGATTTCCATAACCCCGCCGTCGCCTCTCATGATCATCAGAGGTACATGGACGCCGGCTTCCCTTACGGACTGTTCCGTTGAATTGGCGGTGTCCAGCATCTTGGGCAGAATGCTTGCATTGATTGCTGCCGTTCTCGTTCTGCGGGTGAGCCCGTACAATTTGGTGATATCGGATGCCATGGTGGTCGGAATGCCTTTTTTCTCAGCTTCTTTATAGACGAGCTCTTCAGGTCTGCCATTATCTACGCCAAAAGCCATGGAAGGCACAATCACCTGTGCTCCCTGACGCTTAAGATCATCGATGACCTGCAGCACGGAGGCTTCGGACATTTTCTTAATATTAATGAAGCTATTGTAAATTTTGATCTCTTTGCTGTTGCCCAGATCGATGTTCTGCAGTTTGGTCTGACGTTTGGCCAGCCAGCCTTCAAGGCCGCCCTTAGCCATGCCAATGATGCCAACCTGTGCGATATCGCCTTCAATCAGCGCATTGGTTGCCTGCGTCGTGCTGTGTGCGACGAAGACTACATCTTCCGGCTTGATGTTATTTTCTTTCAGACAATTCTGAAAACATTTCACAACACCGGCGGCTACACCTCTCGCATGATCATGCGTAGTCTTGACGGACGATTTCCCGATAATTTCATGTGTTTCGTTGTCGATGGCAACTGCTTTTGTATGTGTTCCACCGACGTCGATCCCCATTCTAACCATTTTACCCATATGATTTCTCCGTTTCTCTTCATTAAATTGTACTGAAGTTTGAATACCCGGCTCCTGACGGACATAGGCGCAGCAGCCGGTTCTGATTGGACATAAGCGATGCTACACCAAATTGCCGTACATGAAGAATACAATCGCGCAGAGAATAATCCCGATAATCCAGCCTGTAGGAATGGACATCTTCATATATTCCTTGGCCGGAACCTTCGTATATCCGAAGCCCCAGGCTACCCAGGATTGGGTAACGTCCAAATGCTGCGGCGCTACTGTAGTGATGGCGAACAAAGGATACAGGAACTGTACAGGCCAGGCTGCGGTAGCCACAACTACTGCCAGAATGGCCGAGCCGGAACCGACCAGGTTCATTGGGCCGCGGAAGAAGCCGAGCGGTGTCAGGATAGCGAATACGATACAGAGCAATAACGCCGTCTGAGGCATTGCACCGTCAAGCAAGGTTTTGAAATAAGGCGAAGCATAGGTTGCCGCATTATTGAACATGGACAATGTGAGCAAGAATCCGATCATAGGCGCCACATCGATAGCCCCGTCTGCGAATTGCTTCGACAGCATTCTGCAAACGCTTGCAAAACCACCCTTTAACTTGCCGCAGGTCAGTAAGGCGAACAGACCGGCAACGATAAATCCGAAGATAATCGGAAGTTTGAACACCACCACACCGATTACAGGCAGGATGATGGAAATCCAGGAGATTGCAGGGGCATCAACCGTAGCTCCGGCATCCGGAGTGGCTGCCCAGGCACGGGAGACCTTCTTGTTCATGGACAGGTTAGATACCACCAGAACAACGATCAGAGAGACAGCCATCGCAATCATGCCGAATTTGAAGTATGTATTGTAGTCGTAGCTGGCATAACTTTCATTGGCTGTGGCAAAAATAGCCTGATACTGCTTGAAGTTAACAATGTTCCCGAAGATACCCGCCATGATGGAGCCCATGAAGGAGAACAAGGCAATCGGTGAAGGAATACCCAGTGACAACATGATCGGCAATACGATTACGGCAATGGAGATTACCGGACCGATACCGGTCATAGAGGTGAAGATTACCGCAGTAACAATACATAAGAGCGACATCGTAATTCTTGGTTTGTCTCCGCCGAGCTCTACCACCTTACGGATCAGCGTTGCAGCAATCCCTGTGTCGATCAAGACTCTGCCGAAGAAGGCGCCGAAGAAGATATTAACCAGAATCGCTTTACCGTAGTTCTCCGGACCCGTCTGGAAGACGTTCGTCAGGACGTCAATAAAGGTCTTGCCCTCCATAACGGAGGTTGGATGAATAGAATTGCCGATCAGGGCAATCGAGGTCCACAGGACCGACATGACGAAGAAGCCCACCATGAGGTTATACCCCTTGACGCAATACCACACCAATCCAAAAAATGATAAAACCATAATGAAACCGATTACAACATTAGCCACAAAATAACCTCCTGAAATAGGAATATATGAATAACATGCTAACATGCTATATAGCCTCACTGACATGTTAGTTTGTCTCGGGAAAATATTAACATGCTAGTTGCTCGGGCGTCAATACAATTCTGCGCTGTGAATTTCACTGCCTTGTCAGCCTCAAAAACACTGATAAACGTTGATTCCGCCGGGTGAACCGGTAACTTATCCGCAAGGAAGAAGTGCGATATTAACATGATACCTCCTTATCAGGAGGAGTTACTGTCAGGAAGGACACACCGGGGGATAATTAGTGCTGGGTATGTTGACGCTAGACCGGGTGGATGATTCGAGGCGGATCGGTGATGTATGGCTAATCAATGACGTAAGGCAGATCGGTGACGTGTGGAGGGAATAGATGGATTGATACCAGTTGGGTTGGAGCGATATTGATACGGGATGGTTAGCTTGGGTTGGGATGAAGAAAGTTGTTGGCGCTTCTGCGGCTGACGGCTGAGGTGAAGCTGAGAGCGCGGTTAAGGCTGGGGCTTGGTTGGAGTTGGGGTTGGGGTTGGGGTTGGGGTTGGGTTGGGGTTGGGGTTGGGGTTGGGGTTGGGGTTGGAAGTTTGAGTTATCGGACTATACGTCTATGCGGTTCTAAATCTGGTTGGGATTGGAAGAAATACACCTGCCGCTTCTCCTTACGGACACCAGAGACGTTATATCTGGAAAATCAGATGTTTTATAAGTCTTGCGGACACTGATGCACTTATTCCCTCAATTTATTGCCTTTTATTTGCCATTTATCCTAAATAACGCCTCTCCTGTCCGCATGGGAGATAAATGTTCCCATTCCGGCAAAATAACGTCTCTCATGTCCGCAAGTCCACACATAATCGCGTAACGATCAAGCATGTCACATTGATTAAGCTCATCCTCTGAATAAGATAATTCTGGTCGCAGACCGTACCGAAAAACGCTTTAGAATACACTTATATCCACGTTTGAAATGATTTATTGACCATCTTTACATTGTTCATTTTTGCCCAACTTTTTAAATCCGAGATACCTTTATCTTCATCCTTTGAATACCTGAATGCCATATCCAATGGGACGATCTTCCTCCTATAAGGTAATATCCCAATAACAGGTTTAAAGTAACCCCTGATCATTATCACTTTAATATCCTTTGAATCAACAATATTCCCATTTAATATAATTTGCTCATTAGATAAGCATAACTCGGTTAGTTTCTTAAAAAAGGTTCTGTATAATGCAAGTAATATTAGAACTAAACCCAAAAGAACCACCGTTAACGAAGCGTAGAATACCCCACTCTGATCCCATAATCTCAATACAAGAACAGATTGACTCGATATAATAGCAATCATGCCTATAATGGTTCCAATCCTTGATGGATTTTTAACTGGATACTTTATTTCCGTCAACGTTGTCCCTCCTGGTCAAATCCCTTTTCTTAGAATACCACGCGAAACTCCCGGTGCTAAGCTTCTTTGATTTTCCTTTCAATTACGTAGAATAATAAAAAACCGAACATCAGACCGCTAATTGTATGAGCTGTTGTTCCCGGAGTGATCAAAAGGTAGCCCAAAGGTAAATCATAATAAGAAATAGATAGACCCGACCAAAATAATAATGGAAGTAAAGAGACATAGAGTGAAGGAATGCCGAATATACAGAGCTTAAGCCAATTTATTGTCCATTCTCCAGTCTTCCGCAGTAATTCAAAGAATCTTAGCAAACCGAGTAATAATCCAAAGAAAATCGGAAAGAGAACAGAAAAGACAACACTGGTTTTAAGTTGATAGGTCTTAATTGCTTCTTCCTTTAAAAAATGTTGGTATTGTAATCCTAAAACAAAAACTAAGCTCACTACTACTAAGAATCCCAAATAAATAAACAAGTTATTTACCCATACCTTCTTCATTAGTTCACCTCATATTGTTTAGGATCATGACACCTTCACTCCTCTAAAATTTGCACATTCTTATCATCCATTCATTTCAATCTAGTAGACTTGCTACTGAATCTGTATAGCTCTCTACCCAATGCGAAAATGGCAACTCATTATCCCAAGTAACCATGTTCATTGCTTTTGCACAGCCCCAATCCAAGACTCGTTGATGAAGCATATGTACTTTGATACGTTTCTTCTGGGCTTCCTTTTCTTCTGAACTATTAAAATAAACTGTTAAAAGATGACTAGCGAGTTCAGGTTCACCGTTATCTAAATAGATTGTAATCATCTTTATCAAATCAGAAATAGGGTCTCCAAAATATGAATTAGTGAAATCAAATAAACCGCTTATTTCCCAGCCGTTCATTCCAGGGTGTATTAGGAAGTTTCCAGGCTTGAAATCACCCACCACAAAGCTTGGAGAGGTAAAATCATCAAAAGCCTCTTTGGAGCCATCCAGTAATAAATCGACCCACATTAAATCTTTATCCGTTATTACCGAATACTTTTTTGCATCTTCTAACCAAAACTTAATTCGATTGTACAGCCATATCCTATAACTTCCCTCAAAGGCAGCAATATTGAGATTATTGGTATCCAGTTCGCCGAAGCGGGTAACTTTCCAGCTATGCAGATCAGCTAAAGTCTTCGCAATTGATTCTGCTATTTGCAATTTGTCTGCTGTATTTAGTGTGACCTTTAGGTGTTCTGAATTCATATGTCCCCCTTGAAGGCAAGGCATTAAAGAGTAGCTCCATCCAAATATCTCTTCTGAATCATCGATTATATAGGGAGTAGGAACAGTTACATTCGTTCTTTTATGTATGTTTTCTATAAAGAATTTTTCCTCAATGAATTGTCCGGGATACAATGGATTTCCTTTTAGAATAAAATCTCCTTCGTTTGAGGAAACATGCATCGTTTGTCCCATAGCACCATTCACAGTTTTTTGGAAAGAAATAAGTTTACCTAAATTAAATTTATCAAGCATCAACTGCATTTGATCGTCATCTACTACACCTAATTTATTTGATGCAAAAATTATTGCAGCAGTCACATAATGACCTCCTTTTATTTACCCTGTCTGTTGAGGCTTACATTTATTCTCTTACTTGAACCAATCGGATTCCCAGTAAAATTTTCCATGTGTATAATATTACCAAACAAATGTTGCCTAACACAATGGTCATTCTGATCCATCTGGACTGATGCCTCCTGTATTGATTTCCAAATCCCCGCAACAAAAAACCCGCACATTACCGATAAGGTAAATGTACGGGTCTTATGTTGAAATCAGTGATGCGGTCAAGAGGACTCGAACCTCCACGATATTGCTATCACTGGCACCTGAAGCCAGCGCGTCTGCCAATTCCGCCATGACCGCATATTAGGTTGACTTGCTTACGCAGTTGTTGAAATCAGTGATGCGGTCAAGAGGACTCGAACCTCCACGATATTGCTATCACTGGCACCTGAAGCCAGCGCGTCTGCCAATTCCGCCATGACCGCATATTAGGTTGACTTGCTTACGCAGTCACAAGATAGATCTTATCATGCTGGAAGTTCAGAGTCAACCTTTTTATATTTTTTTTAATTTTGTTTATTTCCAATAATTTTCAAGATGAATATTGCATTTACTTACCCAAAAGATGTATAGTGAGAACAAAGGTTCGCATACTATAAATGAGGTGATTTATATGGCGACTACCAAGAGAACCACCCTAATCACACCAACACTTCCTGAAGATATAACCAAAGACGAATTGTCCCTTGTCAGAAGCTATCTGCTGCTAACGTTTATCCATAAAGTGTTTGAGCGCGATTGCCGAGTCATTGGTAAGAGCGGTCTCTTCAAGACTCCCCAGCTCTACATGGAGCTGGTCTCCAGCGCCACGAAGAAGACTTCGCTGATGCTGCAGGAGGTTACCCGTGAGCTTACGTCGCATCAGCTGAAGATCAATACCATCCGCCAGGATCAGCGCGGAGTTACGGCCGAGTATACCTGCCGGGGATACTCCGGGGATATCCATATCCTATGGCCCGGCTTCCGCAACGAAATGATGCTGCGCATGCGCGCTTATCTCGGGCTGGGTGCCGAGCTTGCCTCCGTTCTTCCCAGAGAAGAACGGGTGGAACAGATGGCCTTGTCCTTCTAGGCCGTTACTGGTTAATCCACAAAGAGCCTCGTCCTATTTACTGGACGAGAAGAGCCTCGTCCTATTTACTGGACGAGGCTCTTTGTGTACCTACACATCCCTACAGGTTCCATATAGTTTGAATTTGAACAAAAGCGGAACCCTTCCATTTCCTCATACCTGTCCCGTTGTCCGCAGAGCGAGCCTGAGATTTTAATTAACACTATATAGGCATAATTGTTGTACGTATTGCAACTTGGATACCTTGATACCTGGGCATTCGGACAGATTGTTGTATGAAATACAATAATTCCTCCACCAAACCGCTAGAATAAAGAGAAATGTTGCTTTTTATACAACAATTTTGGATTAGGGCCGAATTCCGGAGGAAAATGTTGTATTCTGTGCAGGATTTTAATAAGCAATGTGATCTCTGATACAAATATCGGGATAAGAAATACTTGCGGCAATAGCAGCCTGAAGTTCACCTATTCTCTGTAGTCACGGCAACCCCAAAATCGAAAATCAAAAGTTCAATCTGTATCGGGCGCGGCGCTCCTCTACTTAATGACCTTTTCAATCTCCTTCATCCCCGCATCCGGGAACAGCTTCGCCACATGCTCAGCAATCCGTGACTTCGATTCCGCAGGCTTATCAGCGTAACGCGAGGTAACCCATTCTTCCCCGTATACATGCTCACTCATCGCATACCGCCCGACTCCCCAGCCGTACGGACGCCCCTCTTTATCCTGCTTGTATTCGAATCTGCTGGCAGTAATATAGGTCTGCATCTGCAGATGCGTCATTGCGGTATCGAAGCCCTTGGCCCCGTTTTTCCCGAAGCCGGCCAGCTGCTTAAGCTCATTGGAGAGCAGTCCCTCACTGTGTTCCATTAACACATCCATAATTTGTTTGCTGGGCATGGAGGCTAGTCCATCATCATATCTGGCGTCAAAGTCGTATCCGTCCCGCCGGTAATTGGCGAAGTCAGGGTACCATGCTTTGCTGATAAACCCGGCTTTTTTGTTAAAAAGCTTCGCATAAGCGATCTCTCCCCCTGCGGCAACTTCCTCACGCCACTCCCACGGCCCTTCCACATCCTTCACGAACCAGTAGCCCGCAGGAGTACACTCCTGCAGGGAGAAACCATCAATCTCACAGCGGAATAAAGGAAGGAAACCGATCTCACGCACCAGATCAGCTAACTCCTGAGCATTCTTAATTACAGGCAGCTTCATAACGGACCTCCCGGTTCAAACGTCCAGCCTTCGTCCCCGTGATAGATCATCAGCTTGGACATACCGCCATCGATATTTATATTCTCCCCGGTGATGAATCCTGCAGCATCACTGCACAGGAAAAGCACCATAGCCGCGATATCCAGCGGTGTTCCTACCCGTCCGGCCGGATGCTGCAGCCGGTCCGGCTCCGAATGAATAGGGTCCGCTACTTCTCCTGTACCATGATAGGCAGTGGTATCAATCCAACCGGGGCTGATCGCATTCACCCGCGCTTTACCGGCCAGACTTACACTAAGGCCGTGGGTCAATGCACCAATGCCGCCTTTGGCAGCAGTATAGCTCTCCGTGTCCGGCTGGGACATGCGCTCCCGGCTTGAAGAGATATTCACGATGGACGCTCCCGGAGCGAAATATTCCTTAAGCCGCAGTGTCAAATAATATGGCGCAGTTACCCCGATCCGCTGCACATATTCGAAATCCTCGTAGCTGCACTCCGACAGCAGGCCTTTTTTGCTGATACAAGCATTGTTAATCAGGTAATCGACATGTCCGAATCTGCTGATAACCTGTGCGGTGAAATCCTCAATAACCGAACGCTCAGCAATATCTCCCGGATAGAAAAACAGCCGCTCCGCTCCATACTGCTCCTCCAGCCAGCGTCCGGCCGCAAGATCGGTATCTATGTAGGCAACCACCGCTCCCGCCTTCAGCAGCTCCTCCGTAATACAGCGTCCAATTCCGTTAGCACCGCCGGTGACGACAGAGATTTTATTCTGATGATTCATATGCTCCTCCTTAGGCAGGTCAATGTAAGGGTCCTGCAAAATCAGCAAAAGTACGCTCTGGAGCGTACTCAGCTGAGTGTAAAGCTGTATTTAAAAACAGCATATATCGTATTCCGTTTGCTTTTTACAAAGTATCTGCTTCCGGTCTCGGCTCGCTGAACGGCTGATACAGGTAGTTCCGGTCCAGCTTCACAACACGCTTATTCGGACGCCGGATCATTACCTGGGACTCATCCCAGGCCAGCACAATCCCCTTGATATCATTGCTCTCCAGTCCATCCCGCACAACACGTATCCTTTCACCGGAAATCCGGTAGGCATCCAGCTGTTCATCACTGATCATAATTGTTCTATTCCCCTCTCTGTCCTTAGCTTGTCCAATATTTGCCTAAATCGAATCATGAAAAAGACCCAAATGATAAATCATCCGGGTCTAGTTACGAACTGGGTAAGTCTGTATGTCTTATGAAGTTCTTATATCAGCGCTTCATTCTTCTCAAACCAGAAGTCAAGAACTTTAGCGGACATCACCCGTTGTTCCAGATATTCTACCTGATGATCCGTGAATTTCTGTCTCCAGTTGAAGGACAGCTCTTCACACAAACTTGTGATTGTCAGAAGCTCCGACCAAGCTACGTAGCGTTTGTACCAGAAAAACTGAGGATGTTCGATCATATAGGGATACAAATCGTCGAACTCCGTGTGTTTGCAATCCAGCGCACGTTCGAAGTGATCCTTAGCCTCGGTTAGTTTATCAATAAAAAATTGCTCTGTCACCGGTTCTTTCCCCATTGTGACGCCTCCTCTCTCATGTCTATTTTTATTATAAAGGAAAACTTATAGGGTGAAAAGCAGATGTTTCAAAAATAGGCTATGTTCCTGTATTTGTCACTTAAATCTTACCCGAAAGTAATCGTTCCCTCACTAAGTGAGGTAATATCGACAAGCGACTCCAGACGGATACCCTGTTCCCGGATTGTACGGGCGCCGGCCTGGAAGCTTTTCTCGACCACTACGCCCAGACCCACAAGTTCGGCGCCGGAACGCTGGATAATCTTGATCAGGCCGCGCGCGGCATCGCCGTTAGCGATAATATCGTCGATGAAGAGGACTCTGTCATTCTCCGAGATGTATTGGCGGGACAGCATAATGTCCGTGACGATCCCTTTGGTAAAAGACGGCACCCGTTCGCATAAGGCATCGGGATCAGCGAGCAGCGTTTTTTTGCGCCGGGCAAAGACCAGCGGCACCTTCATCTCATAAGCGGTGGCAAATGCCACGGCAATACCCGAAGACTCCACGGTAACTACGCGTGTCACTCCAGCCTCAGCAAATCTGCGGGCAAACTCCCGTCCCATTTCCATCGTCAGCATCGGATCAACCTGGTGGTTGAGCAGACCGTCCAGCTTCAGCACCTGATCCGAAATGACGACCCCTTCCTCCAAAATCCGCTGTTTCAATAATTCCATGACCTTGAACCTCCATTACCTTTATAATTCCAGACGTTCCACTGTAATAGCAGCTTATTCACAAGGCGGAAGTCATGTCCTTCTGTTCCTCATCATAACCTGTACTATGCGGACTGCACAAGGCAATCCTGCCCGCACCGCTATTTAAATCTTCGCAGCATTCAGAGGAGGAGAACCATGAAGTCCCGAGTCCGCACATTGCAGATCGCTTTTACCTATATTGGCACCATTGTGGGTGCCGGCTTCGCCACCGGCCAGGAAATTCTCCGTTTCTTCACAAGATACGGCCACTGGGCCCTGCTGACCATCCTGTTCTCCACCGCGATATTTATTTGGCTCGGCACCAAAATGATGATTATCGCCCGGCGGATTGAGGCAGACTCCTATGAAGATTTCAACCGCCATCTGTTTGGAGAAAAGGCCGGGGCCAGTATCAGCCTGTTCACCATGATTATTCTGATTGGCGTGAACAGCATCATGCTGGCGGGTGCCGGGGCTATTTTTAAGGAGCATCTCGGAATGCCCTATCAGGCGGGGCTGCTGCTCACGATCCTCGGGTCCTATCTGCTCCTGAAGCGCGGTATTTCCGGAATCCTGCAAATCAATAGCCTTGTGGTCCCTTTGATGCTTACTCTGTCGCTGATTATTGTATTTAATACGCTGGGTGTTCCCGGTGCAGACCGTTTCCTGTTCCTGCCGACAGACCACAGCTTCTTCAGTGCCTGGATGTCTCCGCTCCTGTATACCGCCTTTAACCTCGGCATGGCCCAGGCTGTGCTTGTTCCGCTGGCCCGCCATACCGAAGACGAGCAGGCGCTTGTACGCGGAGGGATTCTGGGCGGAGCCGGAATCGGGTTCATGCTGCTGGCAGCCCACTTTGCCATGAGTTCACAGATGCCGGGAATTCTGCAGTTCGAGATTCCGATGGGCAGCATCGCCTTCCGGCTGGGTCCCATCGTGCAGACGATTTTTCTGCTGCTGATCTTCATGGAAATCTTCAGTACCTTCGTTGCAGACATCTATGGAGTTAGCGTTCAACTGCAGCAGCGCCTGCCGGTCGCCCCAGCCCTGGTAACCCCGCTGTTAATGCTGGTCTGTTATGTGTTCAGCCAATTCGGCTTCAGTTCCCTCCTCGGGGTGTTCTACCCGATCTTCGGCGCCCTGTGCCTGGTGTGGGCGGTCATGCTGATACGCGCCCCCATGTCGCAGCCGCCGCGGCCAAGCGGTCCGCCTGCCTCTGGAAACGGAGGTAAGGGCATCACCATTGTGGCGGTTAAGCCGGTGATCCGGACTACACGGAAATAACCGCAGCAGCAGGTATGATCGTCGCCACCGCTTCGGCCACATGCCGGTGGCAGGTCATCATCACAACCTGCCGGGATACCGACAATTCACCAAGTAGTCCTAGAGCCGCATGCAAGCGGTGTTCATCGAAATTGACAAACAAATCGTCGAAGAACAGCGGCAGGTTCACCTGACTGCTCATGGTCTCCGAAAGAGCCAGCCGGATCGCCAGATACAGCTGTTCCGCCGTCCCCCGGCTGAGCAGTCCGCTGTCCAGCAGTCCAGCGTCCTTATGCTCCGCCTTCAGCTCCTTGTGCCCGAGAGTCATTACGATCCGGCGGTACTCCCCATGCGTCAGCTTGGAGAAATATACAGAGGCAAGCTGCAGCACCTGCGGCTGCTTCTCCTGTTCATAGATCCGCCTCGTCCGTCCCATAAGCTCTGCCGCCAGCGCCGTTACCGCATATTGCCCGGCCAGATTACGCAGCGCCGCCCGCTGTTCTTCCAGCTGCTGAAGCGCCGAGTCCTCCATGCACCGTCCCCTCAGTTCCTCCCGTTCCTGCAGCAGCTTGCCGCGCTGCTGGAGCAGGGAACTGCGTTCTTCCTCCAGGTTCAATACCGCCTCTTCCGCCGCCATGCGTTCCTGTTCAAGCACCCGGGCATCCTGATGCTCCAGCAGCCGGAGCAGCTCTGCCTTGCCTTCCTGCTCCCATCCGCCAAACATCGCCAGCTCCCACTGCCGTACCGACCTCGTCAGCTCACTATGCCTCAGCCATGCCGATGAACGACGCAGGAATTGTTCACCGTTCTCAGCGCCGCCTTCCTGAAGGAGCCTGCTGCTCCGCCCGTTCAGCTCCTCCTGCTCTCTCCGGTTCGCAGCCAGCTCCTCATGGACTTCTATCAGCCTTGCTTCTATACTCTCCCTGCGTAGCAGCTCTGTCTTCAGCGCCTCCCATTCCCGCTTCCGCAGCTCCAGCCAGGTTAGCAGTGAAAGAGAGTCCAGTGAAGCTTTAGTTGAAGCTTGGGCTCCGGCAGGAGGTTCAGCTTGGGGCTCCGGCTGCGGGCCCGATTGTGAGTCGGGATGTGCGGGAGAGATCAAAGTAACAGTGGAGTGATCCCTACGGGCATCGGCAGCAGCCTCAGTATCCCTAAGCAGCTTCATCCCTTCCTGCTCGTAGGCAGCACACTCTGACTCCAGTCCGCTGAGCCGGAGGGATAATTTGCCCTGCTGGCGCAGCAGTTCATTGCCCTGCTCCGCCAGGGCGAAGATATCCGGCAGGCTGTCCGGTGACAGCCCTTCCGGCAGCCCCCGCTGGCGCAGCCACTCTTCGTAGCGAGCGGCCAGCTCTGTGAAGCTGGCTTCGGCATTGTCCAGCTCCTCTGCCAGCACCCGCTCCTGTCCGGTCAGCACCGCGAGCTCCGTGCGGCAGGCCTCCACCTCAGCCGTCTGCCTTTCGACGCGCTGGCGCCACGCATTCCACGCCTCCATCAGGCGGCGCAGCTCCTTCATCCCGGCCTCCAGCCCGCCGGCGTCTTGTATGCCGCTCTCCGGCTTCGCCCCGGAGAGCAAAAGCCCGCGCAGCCGCAGCATCTCCG